>JACCYC010000041.1 GCA_013696665.1 Burkholderiaceae bacterium
AGCTGCGCATGCGTTTCGATGCCGATCACGACTTCCCACTGCATGCTCAATGCACCAACGGCGTAGCGGCCTCGTTCAATATCCGGCGCGCTTCGCGTTGCTCGTGCCGCCGCGTATCCCAGGCCGCCTGCGCCATAACGCGGTGCTGTCGGGCTTGCGCAGATTGCTGAACGCTTTCCATGGCAGTGGCCATGTTTTCGTGCACCAGCGCGCGAATCTCGGCGGGTGAGGCATCGTCCAAACGCCGCAGCGAAGCGACTGCCTGCGCGTAGCCAGCGTCGACGGATCCCAGCTTGAGCAAGCAGGTTGACCGATCCGCCATTGCCGCGGTGACCTCATGCAGGAAGCCCTCGCCTTCGCTTTGCGGAAGATGGCTCTCATAGATTTCGAGTGCCGCTGCGTACTGCCGCTGCAATACATGCATCGCCGCAAGAAGCAGGTAACCCAGCGTGGCCGCCGGCACGCTCGATACTCGCGTCGAGTAGTCGATGCATTGCCGCAGTGCTGCGATTGCCTCGTTCACGCTGCGAAGGTTGGGTTCGCCACAGGCTGCGGATTGGCGCGCGGCGGCGGCTTTCGCCAAGGCTGCGCGCTGCAGCCAGCCCGCCGTCGCAATTTCATCATCAAGCTCTTTAACGGTGTCATCCATTTCGCGATACAGCCGGTATGCGCTTTCATGGTCGTACGCATCCTGATGAAGCGACGCCAGAGCGAGCGATGCGCGAAAGCGGGCTTCTCTCGGCGCGTGCGAATTTGCCAGCGCAGCCTTCGCATGCGCAATCGTTGCCCTGACGTTGCCCTCACGCTGCATGAACAACGCGAGCGCAGCGTCGCATTCCGCCACGAGTGCTTGCTCGTCAGAGCCGCGCGCCTCGTCGAAAGCTTCGTACATGGCGCGCCGAGCTTCGGCGAAACGCTTGGAAAAGTAGGTCCCGATCGCACGCACGTAAGCAAAGCGCAGCGTGAGCGCGACCGGTCCATCGCACGGCATCTGCTGCTCGGCTTCCGACAACGTTTGCTCTGCTTCTGCAACTCTGCCTAGCCGGGCCAGCAGCACCGCGCGGTCCTGCAGCAGCCGGACGCGCTCGGGCGCTGAAAGCGCTGCCGCAATAGCGCGCTGATTCGTCTCGAGAAGCCGCCTGGACATGGGTGCTCAGTACCCCGCCGGCCGGCGCAGGTGCCAGTCCGTTGCGCGCTGGTAGGCATGCGCCACGCCAAGCATGCGCGCTTCATCAAAATAGTTGGCAATCAGCTGCAGCCCCACCGGCCGTTTGCCGTTGACTGGGCCTGCGCCGAAACCGCACGGAATGCTCATCGACGGAATGCCCGCCAAACTGCCTGGCACCGTGTAGTAATCGGCCATATACATTGCGACCGGATCGGCCGCTTTTTCCCCGAAGCCGAAAGCTACGCTCATCGTTACCGGTCCGGCGATCACGTCACAACGGGAGAACGCCTGCGTGAATTCCTCGGCAATAATGCGCCGCACTTTTTGTGCCTTGATGTAGTAGGCGTCGTAATACCCGTGCGACAGCACGTAGGTGCCGACCAGAATGCGGCGCTTGGGCTCGGCGCCGAATCCTTCGGAGCGCGATTTCTTGATCATGTCGGTCAGATCGCCGTACTGCGCGGCGCGATGGCCGTAGCGCACCCCGTCGAAGCGCGACAGGTTGCTGGAGGCTTCCGCTGGAGCCACCACGTAATAGACGGGGATGCCCAACTCCGCATTCGGCAGTGAAATATCGATCAAGACTGCGCCGAGCCGTTGATACTCCGCCAGCGCTTCGCGCACTGCGGCCTCGACATCCGGCTGCAGAAGCTTGCCGAAAAACTCCCGCGGCACCCCGATTTTCAGCCCCCTTACATCCATCCCCAGATTGCGGGTGTAGTCCTCGGGCGGCCGATTGGCGCTGGTTGAGTCCTTGGGATCAAAGCCCAGCATGTGATTGAAGACGAGCCCGGCATCCTCGGCGGACCGCGTCAGCAAGCCGGCGGTATCCAGGCTCGACGCGAACGCGATCATTCCCCAGCGCGACGGCCGACCATAGGTTGGCTTGGTGCCGGTCACGCCGGTGAACGCCGCTGGCTCGCGGATCGAGCCGCCGGTATCGGTCGCAGTGGCGACCGGCGACAGGCACGCAGCGACTGCGGCCGAAGACCCGCCCGAGGATCCACCCGGTACAGCGCCGAGGTCCCACGGGTTCAACACGTTGCCGTACGCGCTATTTTCGTTGGACGACCCCATTGCGAACTCGTCGCAGTTGAGCTTGCCAAGTGTGACCATCCCGGCCCGCTGCAGGTTATCGACGACAGTGGCGTCAAACGGGCTTTTGTAGCCGCGCAAAATCTTGCTGGCTGCCGTGGAACAAAAGTCCTTGGTAACGAAGATGTCCTTGTGGGCGATCGGGACCCCGGTCAGCGGAGTGCAGTCTGCGTCGTGGCGCGCGAGCCGGGCGTCCGCCGCCGCCGCCTGCGCCAGCGTCACCTCTGGCCGCACGTCCAAAAATGCGTTGAGATTTCGGTGCGACTCGATGCGCGCCAAATGCATCTGGGCCAGTTCGACCGCGGACACTTTTTTCTCGCTCAGCGCGCGCGACAGCGCTGCCAGCGAACAATGCGCAAATTCCACCGCTATTCGACCACGCGTGGAACGACGAACAGTCCGCCCAGATGTTCTGGCGCGTTCAGCACGATGGCCGCGCGCTCGTCGCCTTCGGTGACCACATCATCACGCAACCGCAGCGCGCCACCCAGAGGATCGGCCATCGGCTCGATGCCGCCGGTGTCAATTGCCTGCATCCGTTCGATCATTCCGAAAATATCGACCAGTTGCGCTAGCGCCTGGCGCGCTTCGTCATCGCTGATCTCGATGCGCGCGAGATGCGCGATGCGCCTGACTTGGTCCAGATCGAGTGACATGCGCGCGGTATGGTTACGACGGGGAAAATAGGGTAATCGAGAAGATCAGAGGCGAAAAAAGTTTATCATTCGCCCCACTTTCGAGCCCGGGCAAGTTAGCACAGCTGCCTCACCATCCTCATGTTCGGTTTTCTCCGCAGTTACTTTTCCAACGACCTCGCGATTGACCTTGGAACCGCCAACACGCTGATTTATGTGCGTGGCAAAGGGATCGTGCTGGATGAGCCATCGGTCGTCGCGATCCGCCAGGAAGGCGGGCCCGATGGCAAACGCACGATTCAGGCCGTTGGCAAGGAAGCCAAGCAGATGCTTGGCAAGGTCCCCGGCAATATCGAGGCGATTCGGCCGATGAAAGACGGCGTGATTGCCGACTTCACCGTCACCGAGCAGATGCTGAAGCAGTTCATCAAGATGGTTCACCCGTCGAGCCTCTTCGCGCCGAATCCCCGCATCATCATTTGCGTGCCGTGTGGCTCGACGCAGGTTGAGCGACGCGCGATCAAGGAGTCCGCGGAGGCTGCTGGCGCATCGCAGGTTTTTCTGATCGAGGAGCCGATGGCCGCTGCGATCGGTGCTGGCTTACCGGTGTCCGAAGCGTCCGGCTCGATGGTGGTTGACGTCGGTGGGGGCACCACCGAAGTCGGCGTGATCTCTTTGGGTGGCATGGTCTACAAGGGCTCGGTTCGAGTCGGCGGCGATAAGTTCGATGAAGCGGTGATCAACTACATCCGGCGCAATTACGGGATGTTGATCGGTGAGCCCACGGCTGAGCTGATCAAGAAGACCATTGGCTCGGCGTTCCCCGGTTCTGAGGTGCGCGAGATGGAAGTCAAGGGCCGCAACTTGTCCGAAGGCATCCCGCGCAGCTTCACGATCTCGAGCAACGAGATCCTCGAAGCATTGACCGATCCCCTCAATCAGATCGTATCGAGTGTCAAGATTGCACTGGAACAGACCCCACCCGAACTGGGCGCCGATATCGCCGATCGCGGCATGATGCTGACCGGCGGTGGAGCGTTGCTGCGCGATCTTGACCGGCTGTTGATGGAAGAGACCGGGCTTCCAGTGGTTGTCGCCGAAGAGCCTTTGACCTGCGTCGTCCGGGGCTGCGGGATCGCACTTGAGCGAATGGACAAACTCGGAACGATTTTCGCGACGGGCTAACGTTGCGCAATCCCGCGACGCTCGCCGATGGTTTTCTCGTCGCTGCCTCCCGATCAATCGCGCGTTAGTTTTGCGCCTTTGCGCGCCTCCTGATGCGTGCTTCTCTTGATGGGCCGCCGCCGCTTTTCAATCAAGGTGTCTCCGCACGCGCGCGCCTTGCATTCTTTTCCTTTCTTGCGATCGCTTTGATCATCATCGACTCCAGAGTGCGCATGCTCGAGACTGTGCGCACGGGTCTGGGCGTCGTGCTCTATCCGATTCAGCAGGGGCTGCTGGTCCCCAGCCGGGTCGCCAGCACCATTGGTGACTACTTCACCTCGGTGTCGACGCTGCGGCGCGAGAACGAGATGCTCAAGCGCAAGGAATACGACAGTGCGCAGGCACTGCAGCAGGCGCGGGAAATGGCGATCGAAAACGAGCGTTTGCGCAAGCTGCTCGGGGCTCGCGCCAAGGTCGGCAACGCAACCGTGTTGGCTCCCGTACTGTACGAAGCGCGCGATCGTTTTTCGCGCAAGCTCGTGCTGCATGCGGGCTCGTCCAATGGAGTGCGTCCCGGTAGCCCGGTCATCGATGAAGCCGGCGTGGTGGGCCAGGTCACTCGCGTGTTCGCTGAGACCTCGGAAGTGACTTTGCTGACGGACAAGGATCAATCCATACCCGTGCAGATTTTGCGCAACGGCCTGCGTGGAGTGGCGTTCGGTGGCAGCGAGCCGGGCACGCTGGATCTGCGCTTCATGGCGGCCAATGCCGACATCATCAACGGCGATGTCGCGAGCACGTCCGGGCTCGACGGCGTTTACCCGTCCGGGCTGATGGTGGCCACGGTGACGCGGGTAGAGCGCGCCGCAAAGGATCAGTTTGCGCGGATCGTGATGACTCCGATCGCGGGCGTCGAGAGCAATCAGCACCTGCTGGTGTTGCTGATCGAACCGGCCGGTATTCCTGCGCCACCTGCCGCAGTTGTGCCGACGCCCCGCAAGGGCTCGCGTAAATGAAATTGGCGAGGCGATGAGCGCTCGGTCAAATACTCGTTCGTCCGCGGGCCTGCGTGGGTGGCTGGGCGGTCGATTTGCGTTGAGACCGACTGATCCGATCGAAGTGGCCGGCGGCCGTCTTGGATACCGGCCTCAATATCTGCTGCGCCCCGCGAGTCCGGCGTTTATCTGGTTGTCGCTTTTCGGTGCGCTGCTGGTAAACCTGCTGCCTTGGGGCCGCACGCTGCTGGTGCCCGATGTGCTCGCTATCGCGCTTGTGTTCTGGAACATTCATCAGCCGCGCAGGGTCGGTATCGGCGCGGCGTTCGCATTTGGACTGATGATGGACGTGCACGAAGGAGCCTTGTTCGGCGAGCACGCGCTCGCCTATACGCTGATTTCGTACGGCGCAATCACACTGCATCGGCGCATCCTGTGGTTCCCGTTGGTGGCGCAAGTTCTATATGTGCTGCCCTTACTGGTGATCGCACAGGTGGCATCGCTGGGGATTCGGACGTGGGTAGGCGGTACATGGCCGGGTTGGATGTACTTCGGCGAAAGCGCAGTGGGCGCGCTGTTATGGCCGCTGATTTCCTGGCTGTTGCTGGCACCGCAACGGCGCCCAATGGATCGCGACGAGACGCGGCCGTTGTAGAGGCCGGCGCTGCAGAAGCAAAACGCGCGAGAACTGGCGGCGTGTTTCGTTGTGTCTTCGGGCATTGCAGCCGCAAAGCGGCCTCATAATCGGCCATGGCCTCCAGGCGCTTGTTCCGTCGTCGACGCTCGTCTGCCGAACAGCTTTCGTTCGGTCCGCGCTCGGCAGCCATGCGCAATCCCGAGCGCGAAGTCCACTATTTCCGGATTCGTATTGCTGTGGCGACTGTATTCGTGCTGGTGGCCTTCACCACGCTGATCGCGCGGCTGGCATGGCTGCAGGTTGTCAAGCACGACGCCTACATGGCGCAGGCGGAGTTAAATCGCATCGCGATCTTGCCGGTGGCGCCCAACCGCGGACTCATCAAGGA
>JACCYC010000075.1 GCA_013696665.1 Burkholderiaceae bacterium
GTCGATGGCTTGAAGACGCGTGATCAGTTTCGCGATCAATTACTTCAGGGCGGTGCCCCGCGCAGTCGGGAAGACGAGGAGACGTTTCAGCAGGTTTCGTTCTATTCGTACCTGAGAAGTCTTCCCCCGCGCATTGGCGGTGACGCGATCGGCGTGATCGTTGCGCAGGGTGAGATTACCGGCGGCGATGCTCAGCAGGGCAGGGTGGGCGCGCGCACGATGGTTGAGCTCTTTCAGCGCGCGCGCCAGGATGACGGTATCAAGGCCGTGATATTGCGCATCGATTCGCCGGGGGGACTCGTGCAGGCGTCCGAACTGATTCGCGAGCAGCTCGACCTCACGCGCAAGGCCGGCAAGCCGGTGGTTGCTTCGATGGGCGACGTAGCCGCGTCCGGTGGCTACTGGATCGCGATGGGTGCAGATGAAGTCATTGCTGATGCGGCGACGATCACCGGTTCGATCGGTGTCTTCGGTCTGGTGCCAACGTTTGAAGGCACGATGGAAAAATTGGGTGTCAATATCGACGGCGTTGCAACTACCTGGCTCGCGGGGGCTACGGACTTGCGTCGCCCGCTCGACAAGCGCCTGGCACAGTCGCTCGAACTGGTGGTCAACTCCAATTATCGCGAATTCATCGGACTTGTCGCCAAGCGCCGCAATTTCACCCCTGAGCAGATCAACGAAGTCGCTCAGGGTCGTGTGTGGACGGGCGCGCAGGCGAAGGAGCGCGGCCTGGTCGACACGTTGGGCGGTCTCGATGCCGCTGTTAAAAGTGTTGCCAGGCGCGCCGGGCTTGGGGATGCTTACCGGCTCGAGTACGTTGAGCCCGAGCCACGCGGCTTGAACCGGTATCTGTCATTGTTCTTTGGGCGCATCGCCGCAGCGTTGCGTACCGAGTTCGGTTTGGACAGCTGGCTAGGAAACCGGGGCGGTTCCGCTTCGTTGCGGCGCGATCTCGACCTGTTGTTTGCTGCACGCACGAATCCGCTGGCAGCCATTTCGTACTGTTTTTGCGAGCCGCAGTAGCGCTTCCCAGATCGCTTCAAAGCGATTCGCCACGCCACAATTCGGGTCTTGTTCCGCTCTTTGGGCAAGCGCGAAAGTGTTCGCAGTCGCGGGCTTCTACGATAGTATGCCTTCACGTCGGCGGTCTGCCGACCAAGCTGTTTTAACCCGGAATTGTTCACCCAGGCCAGCGGAGCGTCATGGACATTGGTGCGCTTGGTACGCGTAAGCCCGGTGCACGCAAGCTGCAAATTCTGCAGATGCTCGCCACGATGCTGGAAGACCCCAAAGGCGAGAAAGTAACGACGGCCGCACTTGCCGCCCGGCTCGACGTGTCAGAAGCCGCGTTGTATCGCCACTTCGCCAGCAAGGCGCAAATGTTCGAGGGCCTGATTGAATTCATTGAAACAACCATTTTCGGATTGATCAACAAGATCAGCACCGAGGAACCGTCGGGCTCAAAGCAGGTTCGCGCGATGGTGAGCATGCTGCTCGATTTTGCGCAGACCAATCGAGGCATGACGCGCGTCCTCATTGGCGATGCACTCGTCAATGAAAATGAGCGGCTGCAGGAACGAATGAATCAATTATTCGAGCGCGTCGAAGCTTCGATCAGGCAGGGTTTCAGAGTGGCGGTGACCGAAAACGAATTGCCCGACACCTTTGACGCCGGAGCCCGAGCGGTTTTGGTGGTTGCCTTCGTACTCGGTCGCTGGCATCGGTTTGCAAAGAGCGGATTTCGTAAATCGCCGACCGAGGGCCTTGACGCGCAGATTCCGGCTTTAATGAGCTGACCTAGCCTCGCGGTTTGCGCAGACCGGACACTCAGGGTCACGGGTCAGTCGGACCGTATGCCACCGCATGGCGAGCGCATCGAGCATCATCAACTGCGCCGCACCACTCCAGATGCCAGCAGCGAGTTTGAGCGCCTCGGCCGCCTGCATTGCGCCGATGATGCCCGTCAGTGGCGCAAACACCCCCATCGTTGAACATAGTTCGTCTGCGCCGCCGCCCGGCGGAAAGACACATGCATAGCACGGCGAGCCCGCACGGCGTAAATCGAATACAGCAATCTGACCGTCGAACCGAATCGCAGCGCCGGACACCAGCGGCCTGCTGTACCTGACGCACGCTTGATTGATTGCATGCCGGGTTGCAAAGTTATCCGAACAGTCAAGAACGATCGACGCCTGCTTAACGAGTGCATCCATAGAAGCCGAATCAACGCGGGTCGATATCGGTACTACGTGGACGTCGGCGTTGATCGCGTTCAGCGTTTGCTGACCCGAAAGAGCCTTCGAGATCCCAACCCGTTCTGTGGTGTGCAAGATTTGTCGCTGCAAGTTCGTCAGATCAACGACGTCGCCATCGACCAGCACTATTGTCGCTACGCCGGCTGATGCGAGGTAATAGGCAGCGGGCGACCCGAGACCACCGGCGCCGATCACCAGCACATGCGTAGCGCGAATCTTCTGCTGTCCTTCGACGCCGATTTCGTCAAGCAGGATGTGGCGCGAATAGCGCAGAAGCTCGTCGTCGTTCATATCAAACAAAAACGGGCCGCATGGCGGCCCGCTTCCAACCGACTTCTAGATTTAGCGCGAAGGCGTGGTAACGGCGACGCTATCAGGCTTTGGCTTGGCAACATCCACCGGCTTGCCCTTGAGCTGGTTGATCGCCTGCAGCAGTTGATAGTCCTCGGGGGCACCCCACTCGTAGCGCTTGGGTGACACCAGTTTGCCGTCAATCGGCTTGGTCACGACCGCAGAAGGCGTCGCCGACCCCCGCGGGGCCGACGCCCCGGGTACGGTCGCCGCGCGCGTGGCATCTTCGACTTTCGCATTTTCCAGATGACGAACGAGGTCCGCTTCGCGTACGTTGAAACCGGCGAAGTTACCTTCCGGAGTGTCCTCGACAATAAAGTCGGGAACGATTCCCTTGGCCTGGATCGAGCGGCCCTTAGGTGTGTAGTAACGCGCGGTGGTCAACTTGATTGCCGATGGGTTATCGCCGTCCATGCGCAGCGGAATGATCGTCTGCACCGATCCCTTCCCGAACGTCTGTGTGCCAAGCACGACGGCGCGTTTATGGTCCTGCAGCGCGCCGGCAACAATCTCCGAAGCCGATGCGGAGGCGCCATTGACCAGCACGATCAGCGGCACGGTCTTCGCCTGCGGAGGCAGCTTCGAAAGCATGTCTTCGCCGCGACCGCGCAGGTAGTCTTCCGGAGACGCGACGAACTTGCGACGAGCGTCGTCGGTGCGGCCATCGGTAGACACGACCAACGCTTTGGCCGGCAAGAATGCCGCAGAGACGCCCACTGCGGAGTGCAACAAGCCACCTGGATCGTTGCGGATGTCGAGCACCAGGCCTTTCAGCGGGCCCTGCTTGTACAGATCGTTGACCTGCTTGACCAGATCGTCGACCGTGCGCTCTTTGAACTGCGAGACACGAATGAAACCGTAGCCCGGCTCAATCATCTTCGACTTGACCGACTGCACACGAATCACGTCGCGCGTCAGCTTGAATTCCAACGGCTTGTCTTCTCCTTTGCGTGCAACGATCAGCGTGATCGATGTGCGGGGCTTGCCGCGCATCAACTTCACCGCTTCCGGCAGCGTTAGGCCGCGGGTGACCTTGTCATCGATCTTGATGATCAGATCGCCGGCCTTGATGCCGGCGCGCGCGGCGGGCGTGTCGTCAATCGGAGCAATGACCTTGATGATGCCTTCTTCGGCACCGACTTCGATACCCAAGCCGCCAAACTCGCCCTGAATGTCGCTTTGCATGTCTTTAAATGCATCGGCGTCGAGGTAAGCTGAATGCGGGTCCAGCCCCGCAAGCATTCCCGAGATTGCCTCGTGCATCAGTTTCTTGTCGTCGACCGGCTCGACGTAATTTGCTTTTACGGCGCCGAACACGTCGGTAAATGCGCGAATCTCTTCAAGTGGGATCGGTCCGCGCGTATCGCGAAACGCGTACGCCGAAATTCCCAGGCTGACGAGCACGCCGGCAACCGCGCCGACTCCGATCAAACCAGCACTACGAGCCCTGCCAGCCATGCCACCCCCTACGTTCATTCGTTAACACTAGCGCGCAGCAAATCAGTTGAGCGCAACAATTAACCGCTGTTGGAAACGCATTTCAAAGTATAGGCTGGCAACGGTGCCAGAAGTGCCGCAACCATGCTCTGACCACCACCGCTAGTCGGCGTTCCCGCTGCTCCCTGCAGCAATAACCCGGCCTTGTGACGCGACTGCCTGCGCGGCGCGTGCTGCTTCGGCTGCATCGCCCAGGTAATAGTGCCGTATTGGTTTCAATCCGGCATCCAATTCATAGACTAGCGGGCGTCCGGTCGGAACGTTCAACGCCACAATTGCCTCGTCGGACAGCTGATCGAGGTGCTTGATCAGAGCGCGTAAAGAATTGCCGTGTGCGGTGACGAGGACGCGGCGGCCGCGAATGATTGCAGGGCTTATCGACTCATTCCAGAACGGAACCACGCGCGCTACGGTGTCCTTCAAACTCTCGGTCAGCGGCATATCCTCCGGTTTTAAATGCTTGTAGCGCGGGTCATTTATCACCTGGCGCGGATCTGAGGGCTGGAGCGGCTGTGGGGCAACCGAATAGGAGCGCCGCCATTGCAGAACTTGCGCGTCACCGTATTTCGCCGCCGTTTCTGTCTTGTTCAATCCCTGCAGCGCACCGTAGTGCCGTTCGTTCAATCGCCAGCTGTGCACCACGGGCAGCCACATCAGATCAAGCGCATCGAGCGCTATCCAGAGCGTACGAACGGCGCGCCTCAACACAGAGGTATAGGCAATATCGAAGGAGAAGCCCTCGTTGCGCAGCAATTCTCCCGCAGCCTGCGCCTCACGCCGGCCGTTCTCGGTCAAGTCGACGTCCGTCCATCCGGTAAAGCGGTTTTCGAGATTCCATTGGCTTTCCCCATGACGAAGCAGGACAAGCGTGAACATCGGAGAGTTCATGGCGCTATTCTATAATTCACGTCCTTCCTTGCGTTTCTTCCGACCGCTGTGCAGTTCGTTCTCGAAAACATTTTCCTGATTGCAATTGCGTTCGTCACTGGCGGGATGCTGCTTTGGCCACTCGTGCGCAACCGTTCGGCCGGCCCCGCACTGTCGACGTTGCAAGTCACGCAACTGATCAACAGCAGAAATGCAACGATTGTTGACGTCAGACCTGCTGAGGAATTTGCGAAGGGCTCACTGCCTAACGCACGTAATTTGCCTGCCCCCACGGTCGCCGACCGGCTGCGCGAGCTGAAGAAGGACAAGCCGGTGATCGTCGTCTGCGCTAACGGTCAAGCTGCCGGAAAGGTGGCCGCACAGCTGCGATCGAATGGCTTTAATGATGTCTTTATTCTCGGAGGAGGCCTCGCCGCTTGGCGCGAGGCCGGACTACCGATCCGGACGTGATGGGAGCTTTAATGACGACGCGTGTCTTGATGTACAGCACTGGTGTGTGTCCTTATTGCCTGCGAGCCGAAGCGCTGCTCAAGGCGCGCGGCGTTGATGAGATCGAGAAGATCAGAGTCGATCTCGAACCGGAGCGGCGCGACGAAATGATGACCCGCACCGGTCGCCGCACTGTTCCGCAGATTTTCATCGGCGAGACTCACGTCGGGGGGTTCGACGACCTGTCCGCCCTCGACCGCGAGGGAAAGCTGGCACCGTTGCTTGCGGCATGACGCCGTATTCGTAACTATTTTTGAATCGTTTCGAGGAAAACAATGACGGACACAACCCCTGCCGCTGCTGCGGGCTCTGTAGGCGCGGAAATGGCGCCCGTATTCCAGCTGCAACGTGTTTACCTAAAGGACGCGTCGCTCGAAATGCCGCACGCGCCGCACATATTTCTGGAAGCCGAAGCCCCGTCGGTCGATATCCAACTCGAGGTCAGCAACACTCCTGTAATCGACAACGTGCATGAGGTTGTCGTGCGGGTCACTGCCACGGCAAAGGTCAAAGACAAGGTGCTCTTCCTTGTTGAAGGCAAGCAGGGCGGCATCTTCGAAATTAGAAATCTGGCCGATGAGCAAATGGGCCCGGTGCTCGGGGTTGTTTGTCCCGGCATTATTTATCCGTACCTGCGCGCCAATATCGCAGATTTGATATCGCGTACTGGCTTGCCAGCGATTCATCTGGCCGAAATTAATTTTGAGGCGTTTTACTCGCAGAAGATGGCAGCGATGTCCCAGCCGGGCGCAGCGGGCTCCGTCGCGACCCAGCCTGCCGGTGCAAGCAACGGCGCAGCCAGTCCGTAGTCCGACCCAACTGGCTCGGATGAAAGTCGCAGTGCTCGGCGCGGGGGCGTGGGGCACTGCGATTGCAATATTGATGTGCGCGCGCCATTCGGTGGTGCTGTATGCGAGAGGCGACGCGGCCAGTGCGGATTTGTCACGCTCTCGCGTAAACCAGCGCTACTTGCCAATGGCGCGACTGCCCGACTCGCTGATCGTTACCCACGATTTCCGTCAGGCTGTCTCCCACGGTGCGCAAGGCCTGACGATGATTGCAACGCCGACGGATGGCTTGCGCGCGACAACGCGTGGCGTGCGGCAGATTGCTCCTCAGGCGCCGTTCGTCTGGCTTTGCAAAGGCTTCGAACAGCAAAGCGGGCAACTGCCGCACCAGATCATCGAAGACGAATGCGAATATCTTGGCAATAGCGGCCCGCTGTCGGGTCCGAGTTTCGCAATTGAAGTCGCCCGTGGTCTGCCAACGGCATTGACCGTGGCTGGCTCGCCTGAATTTTGCGAGCACGTCACTGCAGCCGTCCATACCGGGCCGCTGCGGATTTATTCAACCGACGATGTGGTCGGAGTCGAGGTTGGAGGTGCCGTCAAGAACATCATGGCGGTGGCCACCGGTATTTCGGACGCGCTCGAGCTGGGTCTAAACGCACGCGCGGCGCTGATTACGCGCGGACTGGCCGAGATGACGCGCATCGGTATCGCGCTCGGTGCTCGCGCGGAGACGTTTATGGGGTTGACAGGAATCGGTGACCTGGTTTTGACCGCGACCAGCGATCTTTCACGAAACCGCCGGGTCGGTTTGGCGCTTGGGCGCGGGCATTCGGCCGCAAGTGCGGTCAAAGAGCTCGGGCACGTCGCCGAAGGGGTGCGATCCACCCATGCCGTGCTGGCTCGCGCTCGGCAACTTGGGATCTCGATGCCAATCACCGAAGCGGTGTGTGCGGTGCTGGATGGCGCGTTAACTCCGTCAGAGGCGTTGCATGCATTACTCGCGCGCGAGCCGAAGCCGGAAATGCTTTGTTGACGGCCCGCAATATGCGCGGTTACTTGCCGCCGGCGTAGCCCGCCTGCCGCCAGGCTTCGAAAATCACAATTGCGACCGCGTTCGACAGGTTAAGGCTGCGATTGCCCGGGCGCATTGGCAGCCGAATGCGGTGCGACTCGGCGAAGTGCGTACGAATCCGATCCGGCAAGCCGCTCGTTTCGTTGCCGAACACAAACCAATCGCCAGGCTCGAACGTCACCTCGTCCAAAGTTCGCGTGCCGCGCGTGGTCAATGCGAATGTGCGGTCTATAGCTGGAGCTTCGGTGGCAAGCAGGGCGTCGAAGCTCGCATGCAGCTTGAGCGCTGTGAACTCGTGATAGTCGAGGCCGGCTCGTCGCAACTGTTTGTCGTCGAGCTTGAAACCAAGCGGCGCAACCAGATGCAGATTGGCGCCAGTATTGGCCGCGAGCCGAATCACATTACCGGTGTTAGGCGGAATCTCCGGTTCGACAAGGACGATGTTGAACACTGGCCCTCACTCAGGGGTACGCGCGACGATGAGGTTGTGTACACGGGCTGCGCCGGCTTGCTTCAACACGCGCGCGATTTCGTTCAGCGTGCTACCGGTGGTCATCACATCGTCGACGACGAAAACCGACTGATGCTCCAGCGTGCCCTGCACCGCAAAGGCGCCACGTACATTGCGACGGCGCTCGTCAATGCTCAGCGACTGCTGAGGCGTCGTATTGCGCAGTCGCAGCAGCCGATCATTGGCGAGATGTCCGCCGCTGGCAGCCGCCAGTGCCTTCGCAATATGGTGCGACTGGTTAAAGCCGCGTTCACGCACGCGCTCGAAGGCGAGTGGAACAGGAATGATCTGGTTGGGTACCTGTAACTCAGGGCCTGCGCGTTCCGCAAGCAGGCGTCCAAAGAAATGTGCGAGGTCCAGTCGCGCGGTGAATTTCATTGCGATCACCATTCCGTCGACCGGCGAAACGTAATCTGCCAGCGTTGACGTGGCATCGAAATGCGGCAATTGAGCAAGACAGCGCCCACAGAGACCGACCGCACTCTGCGCCGCCCCTGAAATCGAGATTGCACAGCGCGGGCATCGACTCAGCACCGGGAAGAAATCAGCCTCGCACGGCGCGCACACCGCGGCCGCCGTCCTGCCCAGCCCGATTTGGCACACAACGCAGTGCGCAGGCAACAGGTGGTGGGCCAAGGCCCGCAGCATTAAATGATCGCGCATACGGCGCCGCGTACGGATGATTGAGCATAGCTGCATATACTCGTTGCATTTAGGCCTCGCCATGCCGCTGGGACCTGGATCTTCCGAATTGACTCCGACCATGCTGGCGCCGCCGCGAATTCCGGCGCGCGTGACCACGGTGCGTCGCCAATTCGATGCTCGGGCCGCGCGCTTTGCAGAAAGCTCTGCATTGATACGTGAGATCGCGCACCGGCTTCTCGAGAGGCTGCAGTACATGCGCGTTGCACCCGGCATTGTTGTCGACGTCGGTTGTGGTCTGGGCGAGTCGCGCGCGCCGATTCGAACGCGTTACCCAAGCGCCGACTGGTTGGGCGTGGACGTATCGGAACGGATGTTGCGGGCTGGCCAGGCGCAAGGGGTTGTGCAGCGGTATCGAAACTGGATGCGCCGATCCAAGACGCTCAGAGTGGCTGGCGATGCGGGTGCATTGCCAATTGCCAGCGACACCGTCGATCTCTTGTATTCCAACCTGATGCTGCATTGGCACCCCGTGCCGCATACCGTTTTCCCCGAGTGGAAGCGCGTGCTTAAGATCGACGGGTTGCTGCTATTCAGCTGTTTCGGCCCTGACACGCTCAAGGAACTCCGCGCTGCTGCCCGCTCGTTGCCCGGCGCGCGCCCGATGCCCTTTGTCGATATGCACGATTTCGGCGACATGATGGTCGCGGCGGGTTTGGCTACACCGGTGATGGACTCCGAGCTGATTACGCTGACGTACGCCTCGCCGCTCCAAATGCTGCGAGAGGTGCGTGCGCTTGGCGGAAACCCGCGCGACGATCGCTCGCCGGCCCTTCCTTCGAGCCGGCAGGTGCGCGATCTGCTAGCTGCGCTCGACGCGCAACGAGGAGACGACGGCCGAATTCGGCTAACCTTCGAAGTCGCCTACGGACATGCCTGGAAGCCAACGCCGAAGGCAGGTGGAGCGGTTGCCATCACCGTCGAATCGCTGCGAGCGCAATTAAGCAAGCGCAAGTCGAGCGCGTGAGCTCGACAATCAAATCTACTAACCACAGGAGCATCAATGTCCATCATTTCCTTTTTTAAAGACGCGGGCGAGAAGTTGTTTGGTCAAAAGGCGCAGGCTGCAACACCTGCAGCCGGGGCAACTGAATCTGACCCGGCCGCTATCGCCGCCGCTAATCGCGAGGCGGCCACGGCGATCGAAAAGTACATTGCCTCGCTGGGCCTTACGGCGACGGGCCTGACCGTTACTTACGACGGTGCGCGTGCGACCGCAACGGTTTTCGGCATTGCCAAAGATCAGGCAACGAAGGAAAAAATCATTCTGGCCGCTGGCAACATCCATAGCATCGCAGCGGTCGACGACAAAATGACAGTAGATCAGTCGCAGCCCGAGTCGCAGTTCTACACGATCGTCAAAGGCGATACGCTGTCGAAGGTAGCGAAGCAGTTTTACGGCGACGCCAATCAGTACCAGAAAATCTTCGAGGCGAACAAGCCCATGTTGACCCACCCCGACAAGATCTATCCGGGTCAGAATCTGCGCATCCCGCCAAAGTAACCTCCGACGCGGTCGCCGCGCTCGGCGATCGCGGAAGCAAATACGATATTCCAGTCCGTATAATCCGCGCCCATGTCAGACATCGGGTCCGAAGCCAGCCAGTGGGTCATCAAGCGAAATTGCTCAGCGAGCCCGCAGCAACTGGCAATTTGTTTTGGCTCGCTGGTTGCGGTGTCGTTTGTTTTCGGTGTGGGGTTCGCAGCGTTCGGGTTGTGGATGATCCTTCCGTTTGTCGGCCTTGAACTGATCGCTGTGGGCATCGCATTCCTTTGTTACGGTCGGCATGCAGCCGACGTTGAGCGGATCGCGGTGGCACCCGGTTCGGTTTTGGTGGAACGCGTCGAGGGCTTGTCGCATCAACGTTGGCAATTCGATCCGCGCGAGTCGCACGTGCACGTTGAGACCGTGGGCCGCCAGTCAGGAAAGCGCGTCCGCATCTATCTGCTAGCGCCGGGAGTCAAGCTGGAGTTTGGGCGAAATTTGCTTGACAGAGCGCGGGCTCAGCTTGCGAAGGAGCTCGATCGCTCATTGATGTGTGCTCGCATGGCGGCGCTTGAACACGGATGTATTTAACAAGGGCGAAGGCAACGAAGCCGGAATGAACAGAAGCTGGTTACCGTTAAAGAGGTTGCAGCGGATAGCGTTTGGGTTGCTCACGCTGGCCGCAACGAACGCCGGCGCCGCGATCACGAGCCGATATAACTTACCGCCGCCAGGAAGCGCGCTGGCTCAAGAGATGTATGAGCTGCATGACTTCATGCTGATCATCTGTGGCGCAATCTTTGTTCTTGTCTTTGGCGTGATGTTTTACTCCATTTGGAAGCACCGTCGGTCGAAGGGCGCGGTCGCGGCCAATTGGCACGAGAACACGACCGTCGAGATCGTCTGGACGGTCATCCCGTTCATCATCATCATCTTGATGGCTCTACCTGCGACGCGCACCATTGTTGCAATGAAAGACACGGGCAACGCCGATGTGACCGTCAAGGCCACGGGCTACCAGTGGCAATGGGGTTACGACTACATCCGCGGCGAGGGTGAGGGTATTGGGTTTCTGTCGCAGTTGGCAACTCCACGTTCGCAGATCGAAGGCGACGAGGCCAAGACGCCGAACTATCTGAGCGAGGTCACCCACCCGCTGGTGGTTCCGGTGAACCAAAAAATTCGCATTATCACTACGGCGAACGATGTGATTCATTCATGGGGCGTGCCGGCTCTTGGGGTCAAGCAGGACGCGATCCCTGGCTTTACTCGCGACGCCTGGTTTCGCGGCGATCAAATCGGCACGTTCTACGGCCGCTGCTATGAACTTTGCGGCAAGGATCACGCGTTCATGCCCATTGCGGTTCAGGTGGTTTCGGCAGAGGACTATACGAAGTGGGTGGCTAGCCGTAGGGAGGCGATGGCAGCGCTGGCTGACGACCCCGCGAAGGCTTGGACGCAAACAGAACTCGTTGCTCGCGGTGAGAAGGTTTACGCGGCGAACTGCCAAGCATGTCATCAACCGACCGGCCTGGGCGCACCGCCTGCGTTCCCCGCGGTAGCCGGGAGCAAGGTGGTCGCCAACACGCCGGAATTGGTGCAGATATTGTTGAACGGGCGCAATGCGATGCCGTCGTGGAAAGGTTTATCCGACGTAGAACTTGGCGCTGTCGCGACACACGTCAAATCATCGTTCGGTAACAAGGGCGGCATCGTCCAACCCGCTGACTTTCGTGCCGCGCGCAAGTGACATCGTAGAAGGTTAGGAATTCAATGAGCGCCGTAACCCCCGTACCTGCTGGCGTGAGCGAACATGCCATAAATCCTCCGCTGGTGCCTGGCCAAGCGCATGGCAGCGGTGATCACGCAGACCACGCGCACGAGCACGCCCCCTATGGGTGGCGTCGCTGGCTGTACGCGACCAACCACAAGGACATCGGCACGATGTATCTGTGGTTTTCTTTCACCATGTTTATCCTCGGCGGCACGTTGGCGCTCGGCGTTCGCCTGGAACTGTTTCAACCTGGGTTGCAGTTTTGGCGCCCTGAGTTCTTTAATCAGCTGACAACGATGCACGGCGTCATCATGGTCTTCGGCGCGATCATGCCGGCGTTCGTTGGTTTTGCGAACTGGCAAGTCCCGCTGATGATCGGCGCGCCCGACATGGCATTTGCCCGCATGAACAACTTCAGTTTCTGGTTGTTACCGCCCGCCGCGTTGTTACTCGTCGTATCGTTCTTCGTTCCGGGCGGCGCAACGGCGGCCGGCTGGACGCTCTACGCGCCGCTGACTGTGCAGATGGGCCCGGGCATGGATCTCGCGATCTTCGCTCTGCACATCATGGGCGCGAGTTCGATCATGGGGTCGATCAATATCATCACGACGATTCTCAACATGCGCGCGCCGGGCATGACGCTGATGAAGATGCCGATGTTCGTCTGGACCTGGCTGATTACGGCATATCTGTTGATTGCGGTGATGCCGGTACTCGCCGGCGCAATCACGATGACGTTGACCGACCGCCACTTTGGGACCAGCTTCTTTAATGCTGCCGGCGGCGGGGACCCAGTGATGTATCAGCATATTTTCTGGTTTTTCGGGCATCCCGAGGTTTACATCATGATTTTGCCCGGCTTTGGCATCGTTTCGCAGGTGATCCCCGTGTTCGCGCGCAAGCCTCTGTTTGGCTATGCATCGATGGTCTATGCGACCGCCTCCATTGCGATTTTGTCGTTCATGGTGTGGGCTCACCACATGTTCACCACCGGCATGCCCGTGACGGGACAATTATTTTTTATGTACGCGACGATGCTGATCGCGGTGCCGACGGGGGTCAAGGTTTTCAACTGGATCGCCACAATGTATCGCGGCTCGATGACGTTCGAGACGCCCATGCTGTTCGCGATCGGCTTCATCTTTGTTTTCACGATGGGTGGCTTCACCGGACTGATCCTCGCAGTGGCTCCAATCGACATTCAAGTGCACGACACGTACTACGTCGTGGCCCACTTCCATTACGTGCTGGTGGCCGGTTCGCTTTTCTCGCTATTTGCCGGGGCGTACTACTGGTTGCCGAAGTGGACCGGCCACATGTATGACGAAAAACTCGGCAAGTGGCATTTTTGGCTGTCGATGATTTTTTTCAATGCCACATTTTTCCCGATGCATTTTCTAGGTCTGGCAGGTATGCCGCGGCGCTACTCGGACTATCCGATGCAGTTTGCCGACTTCAATGCGTTCGCGACCGTCACTGCGTTCGGCTTCGGCGTATCCCAGCTGCTCTTTCTTTATGTCATCGTCAAATGCATTCGCGGCGGTCCGAAGGCAAGTGAGGATCCGTGGCACAGCATTGACGGCGGTCTTGAGTGGACGTTGCCGTCGCCACCGCCGTTCCACACGTTTGAGACGCCGCCGGTCGTCAGGTAGCCGATGATTGGGCGCAATCGCAATCTGAGCACCGCGTTGATCCTCGCATCGATCGCGCTGGTGTTCTTCCTCGGCGTCGTAGCAAAGTACTGGCGCGCTGGGGGCTGAGATGCTGGGCATTGGCGCGAGGTTAAGTGCTACGCGTGCAGCCAATCGCACGATCCTGCGCAAGCTCCTGGTGGTGTCGGTGCTGATGTTTGGGTTCGGCTGGGCGCTAATTCCGCTTTACCGCAAGATCTGCGAGGTCACAGGAATCAACGTGCTGACCGTTCGCAATAGCGACGCAGAGAGCTCGGCCAAAAACACTCAGGTTAATACTGCGCGCACGGTGGTTGTCGAATTTGACGCCAACGCTCAGGGCGCTTGGCGTTTGAGGCCCCATATAAATCATGTCGCGGTCCATCCCGGCGAACTGGTGCAGGTTCAATATGACCTGGTCAACCTTGAGCCTCGTCCGATGGCAGGGCAGGCAATTCCCAGTTATGCGCCGATACGTGCTGCGCAATACCTGCAAAAGCTCGAATGCTTCTGCTTCCGGCAGCAGACACTCGCGGCGGGTGAGACGCGGCAGTTTCCGGTCGTCTTTTTCATTGATCCGAAGTTGCCCGAAGACGTGAAGACGATCACGCTGTCCTATACCTTCTTTGAAGTTGCCGGGGCCGTGGCCGCCGTGCAATGACCGTTGCAATGAGTCCCGACTCCAAAAGCGACGCTTTAACTCGACGCGCCGGTTTAGCGGCAACGATGCGTGCCGTTCTTTGGTCATTTTTTGGTGTGCGTCGCAGATCTGATTACGAAAGGGACGCTGTTGCGCTGAATCCTGTGCATGTAATCATCACCGGCATCGCCGCGGCGGCGCTCTTCGTAGTGATTTTGCTAGTTATCGTTAATCTCGTCGTGCGTTGATCGGCAAAGGAACCCTGAGGAAAATGGCTCAATCGCACCCAACGACAGCAGCAGCACACGGCTCGCCGGCTCACGCGCCGCTCTACTTCATCCCGGGGCCATCGCAATGGCCGGCGGTCGGCGGCGTCGCGATGATCTTCACGATGTTTGGCGCCGCCATGGTGGTCAATCACAATTCGCTGGGATGGTTTTCGCTGGCGATTGGGTTGTGCACGCTGATCTACATGCTGATCGGCTGGTTTTCGATCGTATCGCGCGAGTCTGAACAAGGTGACTACAACCGGAAGGTCGATGTCTCTTTCCGCTGGGGAATGAGCTGGTTCATCTTTTCGGAAGTGATGTTTTTCGCTTCCTTTTTCGGCGCGCTTTTTTACGCACGCATCATCAGCGCGCCGCTGCTCGGCGATTTCGATCACAAGCTGCTGTGGCCGGATTTCCTCAATACCTGGCCGCACTCGGGCCCCGCAGGCACCGTCGATCCGTTCACCACGCTCGGACCGTTCTGGCTACCGACGATAAACACCGCTTTGCTGCTGTCATCGGGCGTCACTTTGACAATCGCGCATCATGCCCTGCGCGCAAATCATCGCAGTCGCACCATCATGTGGCTCGCGATTACCGTCCTGCTTGGGTTGACGTTCCTTGGTGTGCAGATGTTCGAGTATGGCCATGCCTACCGCGATCTAAACCTGCGGCTGTCGTCCGGAATTTTTGGATCGACGTTCTTTATGTTGACGGGCTTTCACGGCTTTCACGTGTTTCTGGGCGCGCTGATGTTGTCAGTTGTACTGCTGCGCCTGATCAAGGGACATTTCAAGCCTGATCAGCACTTCGCTTTTGAAGCCGCCGCCTGGTACTGGCACTTCGTCGATGTAGTCTGGGTCGGGCTTTATATCGTCGTCTATTGGCTTTAGGCTAGCTGCGCGGTGCAGCGGGCCGTCGGTACGCTGTTGACAGCGCTTTACGTCCCGAACTGACGCGGCGTGATCCAGCCCATCCAATAGCTGAACAAAATGAACAAAAACAGCGCGACCGAGATCGCAACGCGCATCGTAAGTGCGTTAACCGTGCGATTGGTCTTGCCCTTGTCGCGAATTAAATAAACGAGTGCGGAGCCAAGCGACAACACAATGCCGGCCAGTGCGAGAAAGATGATGATGCGCATATCGGCGATCGGGAACGGGGTGGAATTATCCCATTGCCTTCGATGCGAAACGGGAAGCTGATCGCAGGTTATGTGGTTGCGGTGGTTTGCTTCAGCATCGCCATTGCTTTGGGTAACTGGCAGATGCGGCGCGGTGATGCCAAGCTTGCGCTGCAGGCGCAGGCGGACGCCGCCGAGCGGAATGCGCCGGTGGACATTGCGCCGTCACGGTCATCAATTCAGCAGGTCACCTCCGGGTTACCGCGTAGAGTCCGGACCACTGGCGTCTTCGATGCGGCGGGCACCATCTTTCTCGACAACCGCGCGTTAAACGGAACCGCAGGTGTCTATGTGCTGACGCCGCTGGTGATCGATCACCAGTTGCCGGCAGTGCTGATTGATCGTGGCTGGAAATCGCGTGACCCGCACGATCGCTCCCGCGTCGACGCGCCGGATCCCCCGCCGGGCGTTGTAACGGTCGACGGGCTGGCGGTGGCACGGCCGAGCCTGCTTTTGGAAATTGGTCGTGATGCGGACCGCCGCGTCCCCGGCCTCTGGCAAAACCTTGATTACGAAGCTTACGAGCGAGCGACTGGACGCAGCGTTGCACGATTCGTGGTGCGCGAGAGCGCGGCTGCGCGCAGTCAATCTGCTGATGGACTGCGACGGGAGTGGCCGAGGCCTGCGACCGGAGTTGAAAAACATCGAGGCTATGCATTCCAGTGGTACTCGCTTGCCGTTTTGATTGCGGCGCTGACGACCGCACTCGGAATCAGGCGAGGTCAGAGGCAATGAAAACGCGTTTTAGGCGGTACTTGCCACTGTATATATTGCTCGCGCTGGGCGTGCTCCCGGTGGCAGCTGCTTACATCGCCTATTACGCGTTGCCGCCGTCGAGCCGAACCAACTACGGCTCGCTGATCGAGCCGCAACGGCCGGTACCCGTGTTTGCGCTCGCAACCGTCGAGGGGTCGCCGTTCGATATGCGCCAATTGCTCGGCCGTTGGGTGTTGGTGATGGTCGACACTTCCGAGTGCGATGCAAATTGCGCGGGCAAGCTGCTGATGCTGCGCCAGCAGCGCACAATGACCGGCAAGGATCGCGACCGCATCGAGCGCGTTTGGCTGATTACTGACCAGGCGCCCCTGCCAATTTTGCTGATGCGCGAATACGAGGGCACGCATTTTATTCGTGCGCCGCTCCAACAGCTGCGCGATTTTTTGGTGTTGCCGGAATCCAATGATGCGCAATTGACGGACCACATCTGGCTTATCGACCCGCGCGGGAATCTGATGCTGCGATGGCCGAAGGACGCGCAGATCAACGGCGTCAAGCGTGACATCGCCAGGCTTCTAAAAGTAGCCGCGGGGTGGATCCTGATCGATCCGCGGACTCCAAACCCTTCGCAATGACCCCGGTGTCGCTGACATGGCTTGCACTTTTTGGTGTAGCGGTCGCTGTGCTTCCGCTGCTGTTTGTTTTTACTTCGCGCGATCCCAGAAAATTTCGCAGGCTTGCTTGGGTCACGGTGTTTCTGACACTTGATCTGATCATGTTCGGAAGCTTTACCCGACTGACCGATTCGGGACTCGGTTGCCCCGACTGGCCTGGTTGCTACGGACATTCGAACCCGATGTCGGCATCCGAGGCGATCATGCAGGCGCAAACCGCGATGCCGTCGGGTCCGGTGACGGTCACGAAGGCTTGGATCGAGATGCTGCATCGTTATCTGGCATTGGCGGTTGGGGTTCTTGTGATCGTCCTTACGGTTCAGGCGTGGCGAAGAGTGTTGGTCACTGGCGAGCCCGTTGCCTCACCATGGCTGGCCACGGTGACATTGTTCTGGGTTTGCCTGCAAGGCGCCTTTGGCGCGTTAACGGTAACGCTCAAATTACAGCCGGCTATCGTGACAATGCATCTGCTGGGCGGCGTGGTGCTGCTCGCACTGCTCACCTGGCTCGCGTTGCGCGAAGACCGCGTGCCTCAAGTGAGCGCACCGCATGTGCGTACCCTCGCGTTTGCGGCCTTGACTGCCGTGTTCGTGCAAATCGCGCTGGGTGGCTGGGTCAGCAGCAATTACGCAGTTATGGCGTGCTCCGATTTCCCGCTCTGTCAGGGCGAACTCTGGCCGCTGATGAATTTTTCCGAGGGGTTCACCGGGTGGCGGTCGCTTGGCCGGACCGCGGACGGTGCATTGATCTCATTTCAAGCGCTGGTGGCGATTCACTGGACGCATCGCGCATTCGCGATCGTCGTGGTCGCAGCGGTTGGCGCTTTAATCGTGCAACTGTGGCGCCTGCGGGAGCTCTCACACCTTGCACGTGGATTGTTCGTGCTTCTATCAATGCAGTTATTGACGGGTTTATCTAACGTCGTGCTGCAGTGGCCGCTGCTGCTCGCCGTCTTGCACAGTGGCGGTGCCGCTTTGTTGATTGCGATGCTGGTCGTGGTGCTACATCGGACCTCGCACAAATCGCTAAACTTGCATCTCGCATCCCCGTCGCCGCTCGTTTCTCCAATTTCCGAATGACCGCGAAAACGAATACCGACATCCAGTTGCCGACCGAGCGCGGGCTGCTGCATCTGCTCACGCAATACCGTGCATTGACCAAGCCGCGCGTGACGCATCTGGCAATTTTCTGCGCGGTCATCGGCATGTTTCTGTCGACACCGGAACTGCCGCCGTGGCGGCTCGTTGTAACTGCGACGCTTGGGATCTGGCTGCTGGCAGGCGCCGCCTTCGCCGTCAATTCCTTGATAGAAATGCACATTGACGCAAAGATGACGCGCACCCGCATGCGGCCGCTGCCGCGCGGGGAGCTGTCTCCGTGGCAGGTGATTTCGTTCGCCGGGCTGATGGGCGGACTCGGCATGTGGCTGCTGCACACCTTTGTCAATCCGCTGACCATGTGGCTGACCTTCGCGACGTTTGTCGGGTACGCATTGGTGTACACGGTGTTGTTGAAGCCGAATACACCGCAGAACATCGTCATTGGCGGCATGAGTGGCGCGATGCCACCGGTACTCGGATGGGCCGCAATGACAAACAGCGCGCCCGCCGAGGCTTGGCTGCTGGCGTTGATTATTTTCGTGTGGACGCCGCCGCATTTCTGGGCGCTGGCTCTCTATCGACTCGACGATTACCGAAAAGCGGGGCTGCCCATGCTTCCGGTCACGCACGGTGTGGCGCTGACTCGCCTTCACATCCTGCTCTACACGTTCGTTCTGGTTGCGGTGACGACGCTGCCATTCGTGATTCGCATGGCGGGCATCGTCTACTTACTGGCGGCACTGACGCTCGGTGCGATCTTTGTAGGCTACGCGTGGCGGTTACATCGTCGATATAGCGACCAGCTCGCGCGCGCTACATTCAGCTATTCGATCGTTTATCTCGCGGCATTGTTTGCCGCGCTGTTGATCGACAAATTCATCTAAGGCTGCCAGGCGCGCCGGTCACTTAATGTTCAGGATTCTCTGCCTTTCGTTTCTGCTCGCGAGCTGCGGGGGTGGTGCGCCCAAGTTCAACAGTGTTGATATCACCGGCGCCGGGTACGCGCGCGATTTCGCACTGACGGACCACACCGGCGCGCCGCGGACATTGGCCGCTTACCGCGGCAAGGTAGTAGCGATTTTCTTCGGCTTCACGCAATGCCCCGACGTTTGTCCGACCACCCTGACCGAAATGGCGCAAGTTAAAAAGCGGCTTGGAAAGGATGGCGATCAGCTGCAGGTGTTGTTCATTACCGTTGATCCGCAGCGCGACACCCAAGCAGTGCTCGCGCGCTACGTGCCGGCGTTTGACCCGAGCTTTGTGGCCTTATACGGCTCACCCGAGCAAACAGCTGTAACGGCGAAAGAGTTCAAGGTTTTTTATCAGAAGGTGACGGGAAAGACAGCCACGTCGTATTCGATCGACCACACGGCAGGTACGTACATCATCGACCGCAAAGGAAATGTTCGGCTGTTTGTACGCCTTCAGCAGGGTGTTGAGCCGCTGGTCGAAGATGTGAAACGCCTTCTCGGTTAATTGAACGAGTCGAAGGCGCCGGTGGCAGCGCTGATACGGGTCCGGCTCGATATCATCGGTCCGTTGATCCCGGCTGCGATTCCAAAGGCAGCAGCAATTTCTGCGGTCAGGTCGAGCTCAAAACCGAGTAGCACAGTGGCTGAGACCGCTTCGTAGTCGGTGGCCGAATAATGCGTCGCGTCCCGCAGGAGAATGCCGTGCACTTCAAACGGATCAAACACCGCGATGTTTCCGGGCGTGATATCAATGCGCAGCGACGCCCTGGGAAACACAAGGTCTGCGGGCGGCCCGGAGATACACCAGACGCCAAAGAGCCGATTGTCATAGTGAGCGTCATTGTGAAAGAACGCGCCGCGGCAGCGATACCACTCGAAGTCGTCGTGCAATCCGCCCGCCAGAGCGGGCCCTAGCGCGTCGACCAGCCGTCGTTGTGCGCCGGCATCACGCCATACACCTGAGGAATAAACGCGACCGGCGTCCGCAGCATGTCGCTCCTCGTTGGCGCGTGCTTCCAGCGAATCATCGGGCAGGCAGTAATTGAATGCGATCCTGCTGGCGATCGAACGGGTGGAACCCGAGGCGTCGAAGCAACTCAGCGTTGACGCGGTATGCGCAATAAATTGCATCGTAAGAGTCGTCGGCACGTGGCAAAAAAAAGCCCCGGATGTACCGGGGCTTGAGTGTCCGCCTCATCGGAGGAGAGGGGGAAAGCACAGAGGCGGACCTTGCTCCAACCAACCAGAAGCCGCGGCTCGCCCAGGATAAGTACCCAGTTACGCGTACTCGACTAAAGCGCTTCGCATCCTCTGCAAGGCTTTGGCCTCGATCTGCCGAATTCGTTCCGCCGAAACTCCGAATTCCTGCGCCAGGTCATGCAGGGTCGAGGTCCCGACCTCTCCGTCCTTGTTCTCATTCAACCACCGCGCCTCCACGATGCGCTTGCTGCGTGCGTCGAGTTCATCGAGCGCTGCGCGCACCCCATCTGTCTGCAAAATATCGTATTCACGACGCTGCAGCACCTGAGTCGGCTCTGACTCAGCGTCTGCCAAGTAGGCAATCGGAGCGAATTCCTCTTCCCCGTCATCGATGCGGCCTTCCATTGCAATATCACCGCCCGAAAGCCGCGTCTCCATTTCCGAGACCTCTGACGGCTTTACCTTGAGTTCGCGCGCAATGTTGCCGACCTGCTCCTGCGACATCGTGCCAGAGCCCTGCTTCATGCTGCGCAAATTGAAAAACAGCTTGCGCTGAGCCTTGGTGGTCGCCAACTTTACGAGACGCCAGTTTTTCAGAACGAACTCGTGGATTTCCGCCTTGATCCAGTGCAGGGCAAACGAAACCAAGCGAACACCGCGCTCCGGGTCGAATCGCTTGACCGCTTTCATCAAGCCGATGTTGCCTTCCTGAATCAAATCAGCATGCGCCAATCCGTAACCCAGGTAATTGCGGGCGACAGCAACCACCAGCCTCAGGTGAGACATCACCAATCGGCCGGCCGCATCAATATTGCCGGTGTCGCGCAGATCACGTGCCAATTGCAACTCTTCATCGGGGGTCAACATGGGCACCCGATTAACCGCTTGAATATAGGCATCGATGCTGCCGAGGCTTCCGGGGCTCAGCGCAAATGCCTGAGCGCCCACCGGAATCAAGGAACTGCCCAGCGATTTACTGTTTCGCATCACGTCTTTCATCTCCAGATCAAATGAGCTTAGCACTCAGGCCATCCGAGTGCTAAACGTTAGAGGCGTTCTGGGTTTGGGAGTTCAATCCCGAGCTGCGGAGTCGGAATTAACCGCTTGATAATTTACAGTGAGTGCACACTGACTGCAATTATAGCGCCGCTGCTGAGCTTGATCGGCAGCAGCTCACTTGCCTCGCTGTCGTCAAACTGTCATCGTTGCCCACTATGGTTCACGGTCACCCCCGCAACAAACGCAAGCAGAAGCGCTTGGCGCAAAAAACTCCGTTGATTGCCCACCCGGATCTCTACCTAAACCGGGAGCTGTCGCTGCTCGCCTTTAACGAACGGGTTCTGGCGATGGCTGCGCGCGCCTCGGTCCCGCTTGCCGAGCGGTTGCGGTACGTCTGCATCGTGTCCTCAAATCTCGATGAGTTCTTTGAAGTACGCGTTTCGGATCTGACCGAAGACGCGCTGAACGAAGCAGGGGCGGCAGCCGGCATCTATTCGACTGTGCTCGAGCGGACGCACCGGTTGGTCGAACAGCAATACGAGCTTTACAACGAGACGATTATGCCGGCACTCGCACGCAACGGCATAGTGATCATCAATCATGCTGAGCGCACCACACAACAGCGTGCGTGGCTGCGTGATTATGTGCAGCGGGAAGTCAAGCCGCTGCTCGCTCCGATCGGCCTCGACCCTTCGCACCCCTTTCCGCAGGTGTTGAACAAGTCACTCAATTTCATCATGCAACTGGAGGGCAAAGATGCATTCGGTCGGCCATCGGCAATCGCAATTCTGAAGGTGCCACGCGTATTGCCACGCGTGATTCCGTTACCCGCCAAGCTCGCGCCTGGCAAACAGGCCTTCGTGTTGTTGACCTCCGCAATTCGTGCGCACCTACAGGATCTTTTTCCAGGCCGCGCCATAAGCGGTTTTTCACAGTTTCGCGTGACCCGGGATTCTGACCTGACCGTCGACGAGCGCGAGGTCCATAACCTGCGGCAGGCAATGCGAATGGAGCTGACACAGCGTCACTTCGGCAATGCGATGCGGCTCGAAATTTTGCGCACCTGCCCCCTGCCGTTACAGCAGTTGCTGCAGGAGCAGTTTCAGATCCGGAGTGAGGCGGTGTTTCAAGTCAACGGCCCGGTAAACCTCGTTCGGCTCAACCAACTGGTCGACCTTCTGACCCAGCCGAGACTGCGCTGGCCGATATTTGCGCCAGCTTGGCCGCCCAAGCTGGCGCAAAGCTCAGACATGTTCGACGCCATCAAGCAACGCGACATCCTGTTGCACCACCCGTATGAAAGCTTCGAGCCGGTGATTGAATTCCTGCGTCAGGCTGCCGTTGACCCGAAAGTCGCGGCGATTCGCATGACGCTGTATAGAACCGGTATTAGTTCCGTGATGGTGGATATTCTCGAAGAAGCGGCGCGGCGCGGAAAGGAAGTCACTGCCATCGTTGAACTGAAGGCGCGGTTCGACGAAGAGGCCAACATTAATTTGGCGGAGCGGCTGGAAGCCGTGGGCGCGCAGGTCGTGTATGGCGTCGTCGGCCTCAAGACGCATGGGAAGATGACGCTGGTGCTGCGCCGAGAGGAAGTGCGTGGCCGGCCAACCTTGGTGCGTTACGCGCACTTGGGCACCGGAAACTATCACTCGGCGACGACCAAGCTTTATACCGACTTCGGTATGTTGACCGCGCATCCAGAAATCTGCAGCGACATGGAGCGGGCATTCCTGCACATGACCAGCCTGACCAAAGTCGAGAGACTGAAGCACTTGTGGATGGCTCCATTCACGCTGCACCGTAATCTGCTGCGCGCGTTGGCCAACGAAGTGAAGTTTGCGCACCAGGGGAAACCTACGCGCGTGATTGCGAAGATGAACGCGCTGACGGACGAGGCCACGATCAACGCGCTCTACGGCGCCTCACAAGCCGGCGTCAAGATCGATCTGATCGTGCGTGGCGCGTGTGCATTGCGGGCTGGGGTGGCAGGGTTATCGGAAAATATCCGCGTGCGGTCGATCATTGGGCGTTTTCTGGAGCATCACCGCATCTATTGTTTTCGCAACGGCGGAACATGGAAGGTCTATCTTTCGAGTGCGGACTGGATGGGGCGAAATTTGTTCCGCCGCATTGAGATTGCTTGGCCTGTACTGGATCCCAAACTTCGCAAACGCGTGATCGACGAAGGGCTGAAACCGTATCTCGCGGACACAGCGGACGCGTGGACTCT
>JACCYC010000064.1 GCA_013696665.1 Burkholderiaceae bacterium
GCGGCTCGAGCTATCTTCACCGCTGGGCACCACGGTTGCCCGTATTGATATCGAACCCGGCAGCGCACGCGCGACGGGCATGCAAATGCAAGAGATGCGCGGGCCTGATGCCGATGCGTTGATCGAGCAATTGCTCGGATGGCCACTGCCGGTGTCAGGGTTAATTGAATGGATTGAGGGTCGCCCGGTGCCTCACCGCGCAGCACGAATTGACCGCGAAGCGGGCCGCGTCGCCCACATCGAGCAGGACGGATGGTCGATTCAATTGCCGGAGTACTTCGACGCGCCACTGCGTCCGCGCCGCCTTGTGCTCGAACGCGCGGCCCTGCCCGCGGCGCCGGCGGTGACGCTGCGCCTGGTACTCGATGAACCGACGCCTTAACAAACTTACGGAGCGATTGCCATGAAGACACGCCGTGAAATGTTGTGCAACTCTGCCGCGTTGTTGGTCGCGCCTGCGTTGCCCGCAATGGGCTTCGCCGGCACTGCTAGCGCGCAGGCACTCGACGAAATTGCACGGCCGCTTGATGTGCCCTATGTGCCCACTCCAGTCGCCGTGGTCGACGCGATGCTTGACCTGGCCAAGGTTGACAAGTCGGACACCGTATATGACCTGGGTTGCGGCGATGGCCGCATCGTGGTGAGGGCGGCATCGCGCTTCGGTTGCCGTGGAGTGGGAGTCGACCTGAACCCGGAGCGTGTCAAAGAAGCCAGGCAGAACGCCGCCAAGGCAGGTGTCAGCGAGTTGACGCGATTTGAAGTGGGTGATGTATTTGATTTCGATTTCAGCCCGGCAACGGTCGTGACCATGTATCTGCTGCCCAGCGTGAATCTAAAGCTGCGTCCGCGCCTGCTAAAAGAGCTGAAACCGGGAACGAGGTTGGTCTCGCACGACTTTCACATGGGCGACTGGGCCGCGCAGACTACGCGCGAGGTCGGGCGGAGCCGCATCTACCTGTGGACGATCCCAGAGCGCCAGTAGCCATAAACTGCAGCAATGGAGTTGCTGCTCGCGCTACCGGCCCCGGCCAAACTGAATCTGTTCCTTCACGTCACCGGCAGGCGCGCCGACGGATACCACGAGCTACAAACCGCGTACGCGTTGATCAATCTTGCGGACCTTCTCGATGTCGAGCGGCGGACCGACGCCCGCATCGTGCGTGAAGGCGGCCTGGTCGGCGCACTTGAAGACGATCTTGCAGTGCGTGCGGCGCATGCGCTCAACACACTTGCCGGCACCCGCCACGGCGCGACAATCCGCGTCAGTAAGCGCATACCGCCGGGCAGCGGCATGGGAGGTGGTTCGTCCGACGCAGCATCGACGCTGATCGCGCTCAACCGGCTATGGGGCCTCAATTTGCCGCGCAACAAGTTAAGCGCGATCGGTCTTGAGCTGGGTGCCGACGTCCCATTTTTTCTGCATGGTCGCAACGCTTACGCCGAAGGGATCGGGGAACGCCTGACGACGATCGACGTGCCCCCGAGCTGGCTCGCAATCATCTGGCCGGGATTGCATGTTTCGACCCGCGAGGTTTTCAATGACCTGGGTTTGACACGCAATTCCAAAGCCACGAAAATAGCGGCCCTTTCTGCAGCGGCGGGAGAATCCGCTGGCGAATTAGCTGCCGGCCCATTCGTGCTTTCGTCGCTCGGCGTCAATGACCTGGAATCCTTGGTCCGGCGCCGTCATCCCGTCGTCGATCAGGCTTTGAGGCAACTCGAGCGATTTGGGGCAGCGCGAATGACCGGTTCGGGCTCTGCGGTGTTCGTTGCAACAGCCTCGAAGGAGCAGGCCGAAATGGCGGTATCTGACTTGCCGTCACAATGGCGAAGTTGGGTGACCGAGTCAGTCAATGAACACCCGCTTGCCGCGTGGTAGCGCTGCAGCGGCGGACTTTGAAACCGTTATTGCAGAACGAATTAGTTTTGGGGAGTCGCCAAGCTGGTTAAGGCACCGGATTTTGATTCCGGCACTCGAAGGTTCGAATCCTTCCTCCCCAGCCAGAGTAATCGCCGGAACGTGCGTGATGCGCACTTCCGGCGACTTTGTTAACAGGTCCGCCGATGCAGATGGTTCCCGACAACTTGATGGTGTTCACAGGCAACGCGAACCCGCGCCTGGCTACCGCCGTTGCCCATCAGCTGAATATCCGACTTGGCAAAGCTCAGGTATCGCGCTTCTCCGACGGCGAAGTCATGGTCGAGGTTTTCGAGAACGTGCGCGGCAAGGATGTTTTTGTTTTGCAATCCACCTGCGCGCCGACCAACGACAATCTAATGGAGCTGCTGATCATGGCCGATGCGTTGAAGCGCGCCTCGGCGGGTCGCATCACGGCGGCGATTCCTTATTTCGGATACGCGCGCCAGGATCGGCGCCCGAGAAGTGCGCGCGTTGCGATCAGCGCCAAGGTGGTGGCGAACATGCT
>JACCYC010000078.1 GCA_013696665.1 Burkholderiaceae bacterium
GCGGCTAGCGCGTCGCGGGCAGACGTTCGCGTGCGACCTTGGCCGCTTCGCTGTCCGGATAATCCTTGATCACCCGTCCGAGCGTGCGATTGGCCGAGCGCTTGTCGCCCAGCTGCAGCTGACTTTCAGCGATCGACACCAACGCATCGGGCGCGCGAGTCGAGTCTTGATAGCGATCGACCAAAATCTGCTGGGCCGCGATCGCTGATTTGTATTCCTTCAGCGCGTAATGGGCGCTGCCAATCCAATAATGTGCGACCGGGGTGTAGGCCGATTGCGGGTAGCGCGCCACGAATTGCTGAAACGCGGCGAGCGCCCCCTTGAAATCCGACGCCCGAAACTGCGCAAGCGCCACCTCGTACGCGGCCTGCTCGCTGCGCTCTACGGCAACTGCACGTCCGTCGACACTGACGCTCGACGGCTCCATCTTCTTCAGCCTGGCATCGAGATCGCCGTACAAATCGCGGTTGCGCTTCTGCAGCGTCGCGACCTCGTTGGTCAGTGCCTCTATTTGCCCGCGCAGACGCGCGATTTCCTGCCGCAGGGTTTCCGTTTGATTTGCCAGCTCGAGTTGGTTGCGTTGCGCGGTTTCCAGTCGCTCAAGTCGTGCAGCTAACTCAACGTCTTTCTGCTGGAGCGCGCGCTCCTGATCGCCCAGGCGCGCCCGCAACTCTAGGATTGCCTTGCGCGCGTCGCTGTCAGAAAAAAGCTGTGAATACGCAGGCAGTGCGGCGCTCACGGAGAGCGCCGCCGCAACGAAATACTTCGCGTGCACGGGATGGCTAGCGGTAGTTCAGATCCGCCCGACGATTCTGCGCCCACGCGTCTTCGCTGGCTCCCGTGCCGCGCGGCTTTTCTTCGCCAAAACTGACCGTTTCGACCTGCGTTTCGGCCACACCCAGCAACAACAGTCGCTGCTTGACCGCTTCAGCGCGCTTCTGTCCCAGCGCGAGGTTGTATTCGCGGCCACCGCGCTCGTCGGTGTGTCCTTCAACCGTCACGCGACGCTGCTTGTTGGTGCCAAGGTAAGAACCGTGAGTCTGAACGATCGGTTGATATTCGCTCTTGACAACGAAGCTGTCGAAATCAAAAAACACGCTGCGCTTCGAAAGCGGATTATTGGGATCGTTAAGCGGATCGAGGCCCCGTCCCGCCTGAGCGTCGACCGATGCGACAGCGCGAGGATCGGTTCCGGACTTGGTTCCGGTACTTGCAGTTGCATCGACGATTGGTGCAGCGGCTTGATCATCGAGGTTGACCGACGAGCACCCAGCCAGCGCAAAAACTAAAGCGGCACCGGCGACCGAGCTGCGGGATAAAGTGTTCCGTGTCATCTGATTACTCCTCTTCATCTAAAAATTTACTTTACAAACGGACCCCAGGTCGGCTCACGTATATCGCCACTCGGTCCCGACAGTCGCGTCCGAACGCGGCCGTCGGTAGAGGCCGAAGCAAGAATTCCACGCCCACCGACTGCGGTGGCATACAGCAGCAAACGACCATTCGGCGCAAAGCTCGGCGACTCGTCGCTGCTGGTATCGGTCACCGCAATCTCCTGCCCACTCAAAATATCAAGCACATGAACTTGCAGGCGGCCACTCCGTCTTCCGATGTAAGCAATCTGTTTTCCATCCGGACTGACTCTGGCGCTGATGTTGTAGTCACCGTTGAACGTGACGCGCTGAGCGGCGCCGCCTGATACGGGCATCCGATAAATCTGCGGGCCGCCGCCGCGATCTGACGTGAAGTAGACCGAGGCGCCATCGGCGCTGAACGCCGCCTCGGTGTCGATGCCGGAGGAGGTCGTGAGCCGCCTGACATTCGAACCATCTGCATTCATCAGAAAAATCTGCGAGTTGCCTTCGCGCGTTAGCGTCACCGCCAACGAGCGCCCGTCCGGCGACCATGCGGGGGCGCTGTTCGAGCCGCGAAAGTTAGCCACGGCGCGACGCTCTCCACTCGTAACGCTGTGGACGTACACCACCGGCTTGCCGGACTCGAATGAAACGTATGCAAGGCGTGTGCCGTCGGGCGACCACGCTGGGGAGATGATTGGCTCGCGCGATCGAAGCGCAGCTTGAGGATTTGCACCGTCCGCGTCGGCGATGTGCAGCTCCCAGGACTTCGGCGAAGTTTGCACAACGTAAGCGATGCGTGTTGCGAACACCCCGCGCTCGCCCGTCAGTTTTTCGTAGATGCGATCGGCGATTCGATGCGCCGTCAGGCGCTGCTCGGCCGCCGTGCTGACCAGCGATACGCCATCGAGCTGACCTTGCTTGACGGTGTCGAGCAGCCGGTAGCGCACATCGAAGCGCCCGTCGGCCAGCCGCGCCACCGATCCGACTACAAGCGCATCGGCGCCGCGTCCTTTCCACTCGGGCAGGTTCACATTGGCGTTTTCGGCAACCGGCTGGCTGCCTGCATCGACAATTCGAAACAGTCCGCTGCGAGCAAGATCGGCGCGAATGATCGAATCGATCTCCGCAGAAGTCTGGCCATCACGGGCAAAGTTGGCGATTGCGATGGGAAACTGCTGACTCCCGACGCCTGTGATCTCGACGCGCAGTTGTGCGAGCGAGGACCCGGAAACGAGTGCGAGGAGAAATGCTGCACTCACAATGCGCCGCAGTGAAACCATAAGAGAGCTCGAGGGCTTTGACATTGAATTCAGTATAGACAGCCAAGAGGACTCGTTGATGCACTACTGACCGCCAACTATGGCTTAACGTTCCACGGGATCAAATGTTAAAGGGATCGAGCGCGGCATCGCACTGTCCTTCGGGCGCGGGAAAGGGTCGCAGCGACGTATCGCTCTTTCAACAGCCTGATCGTAGGCAGCAAGCCCGCTTGCTTTAATCAACTTTGGCGCACCAATCTGTTCGCCAGTCGGGAGCAGCGCTACCTCAAACTCGGCAATAAACTGCCGCGGCCGTGTACCTTCCGGCACATTAAAAATGATGTGCGGACGAATGCAGCTATTTATCTGTGCCGCATACGCATCGGACGAGCCGCCTGCCGCTGCCAAGCGGGTGCCCGGACCGGCCTGCGCCTGCATGCGATCCAGCGTCGCCTTGGCGGCTGCCTGGCGGTCGGCCTCAACCTTTTTTGCGTCCGCCTTGGCGTCGTCCTTCTTGGGCAGATCGGCTGGGATCACTTTCTTTTGATCAGCTTTCGGTGGAGGGGCCTTTTTCTGCTCGAGCACGATGTCCGCCTTCCGGGGCTCGGGCTGGGGTGGTGGCGGCTCGACCTTCCGCGGCTGCGGTGGAGGCACCGGAGTCGGCTGTGGGAGAGCGGCTGGCGGGAGGCTCCACAATTCGGCGCTTATCGTACCGACCGGCTCACTTTTCCAGCGCACCATGAAAGCGATAGCGATGAACAGCCCCGCGTGCGCGAGTAGCGACAGAGCAAATGCGGGCCCACTGCCTTTTTCGGGAGCGTGCCAACCGTGACGCGTGCGCGTGGAAGGCGCCATTCAATCCTATTGCGCCGGACGCACCGAGAGACCGACGCGGCCGATTTCTGCCTTCTGCAGTTGGCTCATTACGTCGAGAACTGCGCGGTACTCGACCTTCGCATCCGCTTCGATCACCACGGGCATCTGCAAGTTGCCCTTCTGTTGCCGTTTGACTGCGGTGGCCAAGTCGTTCTTCTGAACGCTGGTTTCAACACTGCCTTCGAAGAGCGAGATTCTCCCATCGCTACGAACCGCTATTCGTACCGGTGTCTCCTTTTGTTGGCCCGACTTCGCGACAGTCGGCAGCTCCACCACTCCAGGATTCACGAACGGCGCCGCCACCATCAAGATCACCACCAGCACCAGCATGACGTCGACGTACGGCACGACATTGATGTCGGCCATCAGCCGACGACGCTTTCCGGTGCGACGTGCTACCAGAGCCATCAGTGCTTGTGCCGCTGCAAAATGTTCAGGAACTCTTCCATGAAGCTTTCGAAACGGTTTGCGAGCCGGTCAATATCGTTTGCAAAACGGTTGTAGGCCACCACGGCAGGTATCGCGGCAAACAATCCGATCGCCGTGGCTACCAGCGCTTCGGCGATCCCCGGCGCCACGCTGGCCAGATTGGCCTGCTGCAGATTCGACAGACCGGTAAAGGCGTGCATGATTCCCCAGACGGTCCCAAAAAGCCCGATATACGGACTGACCGAGCCCACCGAGGCGAGAAAATTCAATCGCGCTTCGAGCGCGTCCATTTCGCGCTGGTACGCGGCACGCATCGCGCGCCGTGCGCCGTCGAGCAT
>JACCYC010000118.1 GCA_013696665.1 Burkholderiaceae bacterium
TGGCGAGCACGCGGCAGTTTGACGGCACTGTGTATCTGATCTTCCAGCCTGGCGAGGAGGGTTTCGCGGGCGCCAAGGCGATGATCGACGACGGTTTGTTCGAGCGCTTTCCTGCCGAAGAGGTCTACGCGATGCACAACTGGCCTGCTTTGCCGGCGGGGCAGATCGGGCTCAATTCCGGTCCGATGATGTCGTCGGCCGATCGCATCGAGATCACGATCTGCGGCAAAGGTGGACACGGCGCGCATCCGCATTTGACGGTTGATCCGTTGCTGGTGGGTGCGCACATCATTACCGCGGCCCAGTCGATTGTGGCGCGCAATGTTGCGCCGCTGGACAACGCAGTGATCAGCCTGTGTTCAATGCAGGCGGGCAGCCCGGGCGCTTTTTCAGTGGTGCCGCGTGAAGCGAAGCTGACCGGCACGGTGCGCACGTCGAAGGTCGACACGCAGGAATTGATCGAGCGCCGGATCACCGAGCTGGTCGAGTCCACCGCGCGCGCTTTTGGCGCCGAAGCCACGATCGTCTACGAGCGCATTTACCCGGCGACGATCAACCATCCGCTGCAAGCGCGGTTTGCCGGTGATGTCGCAGCCGAGCTTGTCGGTGAAGACAACGTGATCCGGAACCTGGCGCCGAGCATGGGGGCGGAAGACTTCTCATTTATGCTGCAGGCTAAGCCTGGTTGCTACCTGCGGCTGGGCCAGGCCGGAGGCCCTTCCAACTGCTTCCTGCATAACAGTCGATATGATTTCAACGACGCCGTGATACCGCTCGGCGCCGCATTTTTCTCTGCACTCGCCGAGCGCAGAATGCCGCTATCCAGCGGCCAATGAAGGAACCCCCCATGAAGACATTGCATCGCTATAACCGAACCGCACGACATGTCGCGTTTACTGCCCTCATTGGAGCCGCTGCGTTCAGCACCGCTGCCGCATACGCGCAGACGTTTAAGTTCGCCAACCAGGGCGATGCGCTGTCAATGGACCCGCATTCGCTGAACGAGTCGTTCCAGCTCGCGTTTACCTCGAATATCTACGAGCCTCTGGTGGCGCGTGGAAAGAAGCTCGAGCTAGTGCCCGCGCTTGCCACCGACTGGAAGCAGACTGCTCCCACCGTGTGGCGCTTCAATCTACGCAAAGGCGTTGTTTTCCACGATGGCACACCGTTTACGGCTGACGATGTGATTTTCTCGTTGAATCGTGCGCGTGCCGACGGCTCCGACGTCAAGACCTTCGTGGGTTCGATTAAGGAAATTCGAAAACTCGACGACTTCACGATAGACATCGTGACCACCGAGCCATTTCCCATTCTTGCGGAAGTGATTTCCGCGTGGTCGATCATGTCCAAGACCTGGAGCGAGAACAACAAGGCCACGGCGCCGGTCGACAAGCGTAAAGGCATCGAGAACGCGGCGTCGTTTCAGGCGAACGGCACCGGGCCCTATCGCCTCCGCTCGCGTGACCCCGGTGTACGAACGACCCTGCAACGCAATCCGCGTTACTGGGGGAAGATCGAAGGCAATGTGCAGGAAGTGATCTTTACGCCCATTGGCAATTCATCGACTCGGGTTGCTGCGCTTTTGTCCGGCGAGATCGACATGATGGAGCCGGTGCCGGTGCAGGACATCGCGCGCATTTCGGCCAGTCCGAATTTGAAAGTGATACAGGCCCCTGAACTGCGCACTATTTTTCTTGGGATGGATCAGTCGCGCAACGAACTTCTGTCTTCGAACGTCAAAGGCAAGAATCCCTTTAAGGACAAGCGGGTTCGGCAGGCTTTTTATCAGGCAATCGACGTTAACGCGATTCAGAAGGTAGTAATGCGCGGCGCATCCGCTCCCACTGCGCTGATGATCGCCCCCGGCATCAATGGTTTTGTGCCTGAATTAAACAAGCGACTTCCCTACGATCCAGAAGCCTCCAAGAAGCTTTTGGCTGAAGCCGGTTATCCGCAGGGATTTGAAGTCGGCATGAACTGTCCCAATGATCGTTACGTCAATGACGAGGAGATATGCAAAGCAGTTTCTGCGATGCTGGCGAAGGCGGGAATCAAGGTCAATCTAAGCGCCGAGACCAAGGGCAGCTATTTTCCGAAGATCCTGTCGCGCAATACGTCATTCTATCTGCTCGGCTGGACACCCAGCAGCTACGACTCGCATAACCCGCTGTTCGCACTGATGTCAACGCCAGGCGAAGGCGGCCAAGGTCAGTTCAACCTGGGAAGCTACAGCAACGCCAGGATTGACGCGTTGACCAAGACCATTGCGACTGAGACCGATGTTCAGAAACGCAATGCGATGATTGCCGAGGCGATGAAGATCCATCAGGATGACGTGGCCCATATTCCGCTGCACCAGCAGGCGCTGGCGTGGGCGATGAAGCGCAACGTTGACCTGGTCCAGTTGGCCGACAACTACATGTTCATCAAGTGGGTCACGCTGAAAGGCCCGACAGCGCCTTGATCGCAGTCTGCTGATTGACATGGACAGTTCGGGACCGCCCGCTGCAGGCGGCGTCCCCGCGATCACCGAGCAGGGCTCGGTGATCGTCCCGGGCAATGTCGTTGGCCGCATCTGGGACAGCGATGTTTCCTTTAGTTTTCGCAAATCACCGGTTGCGATCTCGGCCGCGATCGTCGCGTTTGTCCTGATCTTTTCTGCCGTGTTCGCGCGCTGGGTGGCGCCGCACAACCCGTTTGACCTGGCGACGCTGAACCTGCTCGACGCGTCGCTGCCGCCGATGTGGGAGGTCAACAGCAACCCCAGTTTCTGGCTTGGCACCGACGATCAGGGGCGCGACATTTTTTCGGCGATTCTGTTCGGCATGCAGGTGTCGCTCGCCATCGGGTTGGCTTCCGTTGCATTGTCGGTCGTGCTCGGTGTCGGGCTCGGACTCCTTTCCGGCTATGTCGGTGGCCGGCTCGATGCATTCATCATGCGCGTATGCGACGTGATGCTGTCTTTTCCAGCGATCCTGACGGCGTTACTGATCGACGGCGTTGCGCGCGCTGCGCTGCCGCGCGAAACACATAACGAGGTTGCATTCGGCGTGCTGATCATCGCGATCGCGCTATCGGGATGGGTTCAGTACGCACGCACCGTTCGCGGATCTACGCTTGTGGAGAAGAACAAGGAATATGTTCAGGCCGCTCGCGTAATCGGTGTATCGCCACTGGCGATCATGGCGCGTCATGTGCTGCCGAACGTTACGGGGCCGGTACTAGTGCTTGCAACGGTGCACATCGCCACCGCGATCATCACCGAAGCCACGCTGTCGTTTCTCGGCGTTGGCGTGCCGCCGACCACCCCTTCGCTGGGCACGTTGATTCGTATCGGAAATGAGTTTTTATTTTCCGGCGAATGGTGGATCACAATTTTCCCAGGGCTCGCGCTGGTGCTGCTGGTGCTGTCGGTCAATCTGCTGGGTGACTGGTTGCGCGATGCGCTCAATCCCAGGTTGAGATAGTCGTTTGAGGAGGTGCCATGAGAACAGTGATTGCAGGTGTTGCAGTACTCGCAGCCGTTACCGGTTGTGCGACCACGCCGTTTTCTTACATTGACGGCAACCGTTATTTCAAAGCCGAATTGCACAGTTATTCGGTCATTGTGCTCGACGTGGATGGGCGCAGCGACACGCGCAACCCGGTGATGATCGATCCCGGCCGGCATGTGATTCGCGTGCAGGGACCGGCGGCCTCCGGGTTTCGCTATGGTGAAACGCGAGAGCTGACGCTCGACGTCAAGCCGTGCACGCGTTACTACCTGAAAGCGGTAAAGAAAAATTCACTCGATCAGGATTTCGAGCCGAAGGTCGACTACGTAGAGCCAATCTCCGGCTGTACTGCGTAGGACTACCGAAGTCGAATTTCTGCGAAGCGATGACACTGACCGCTGCACCGCCGCGCGCCGTTGGGTCCCCCTCGGACTCATTGCTCGAGGTGCGCAATTTGCGCATCGAATTTCCAACGCGTCGCGGGACGCTATTAGCGGTAGACGACATTTCCTTTTCAATCGGCCCCGGTGAGGTGCTCGGAGTTGTGGGGGAATCCGGTGCCGGGAAATCGCTGACCGGCGCGGCGATCATCGGGCTTCTCGAGCCGCCGGGTCGTGTAGCGGGCGGTGAGATTCTGCTCGCGGGGCGCCGCATCGACAATTTGCCGTACGACGCCATGCGAAAAATTCGCGGGCGCGAAATCGGCGCGATCTTTCAGGATCCGCTGACGTCGCTGAACCCGCTGTATACCGTTGGCGACCAGCTGATCGAGACCATCACAACGCATCTCGATCTCTCGGCAAGCAAGGCGCGTCTTCGTGCCATTGAGCTCTTGGCATCAACCGGCATACCGGCGCCCGATCGGCGTATCGATCACTATCCGCACCAGTTTTCGGGCGGCATGCGGCAGCGGGTGGTGATTGCGTTAGCGCTCGCCGCCGAGCCGAAATTGCTGATCGCCGATGAGCCGACCACTGCGCTCGATGTGTCCATCCAGGCGCAGATTATTTCGCTGCTGAAGAAGTTGTGCCGCGACCACGGCACTGCCGTCATGCTAGTCACGCACGACATGGGCGTGATCGCGGAGACTGCCGATCGCGTCGCAGTGATGTATGCCGGCCGTATCGCGGAAATCGGGCCGGTGTCGGATGTGATTCACCGCCCGCAACATCCTTACACCGTTGGCCTGATGGGTTCGATTCCCACCTTTGGCCACGAGAAGGAGAGGCTCA
>JACCYC010000144.1 GCA_013696665.1 Burkholderiaceae bacterium
CTGACGAATGCGCTCACTCGCAACCGGTTACATCACGCGTATTTGTTTACCGGCACGCGTGGCGTTGGAAAAACCACGCTTGCGCGGATTCTTGCCAAGGCGCTTAACTGCGTAGGCCCGGATGGCAGCGGCGCAGTGACGCCCACACCGTGCAATGCATGTGAGCCTTGCACAGCAATCGATGCCGGTCGCTTCGTGGACTACATCGAAATGGACGCGGCAAGCAATCGCGGCGTCGATGAAATGGTGCAACTTCTCGAGCGTGCAATGTATGCGCCGAGCAACGCACGGTTCAAGGTTTACATGATTGATGAGGTGCAGCAACTGTCGCCGCACGCGTTCAACGCGATGTTGAAGACGCTCGAAGAGCCGCCGCCCTACGTCAAGTTCATCCTGGCGACGACTGATCCGCAGAAGGTTCCTGTGACCGTGTTGTCACGGTGTCTTCAGTTCAATCTGAAGCAGATGACGCCGGTGTCGATCGCAGACCACATGGTTGAAATACTGGCGCATGAAAAAATTGGGGCGGAGTTGCCGGCTCTGAAGACGTTGGCCATCGGCGCGCGCGGCAGCATGCGGGATGGCTTGTCACTGCTCGACCAGGCGATCGCCTATTCGAGCGGCGATGTGACGCTCGACGCTGTTCGATCGATGCTCGGCGCGATCGATCGTGGCACGCTGATAAAGCTGCTTGATGCGATCGCTGCGCGCGCCGCGCCGCAGGTGCTCACGCTTGCCGACCAGATGAACGAGCGCAGCGTGTCGTTCGGGCAGGCTCTGCGCGATATGGCGAGCCTGCTGCATCGGTTGGCCTTGATCCAGCAGGTCGACAGCGCCGCCGATGACGAGGTCGACGCTGATGAACTGCGGCGGCTGGCGGCCACAATCGCGGCTGACGAGATCCAGCTGTTCTACCAAATTGCGCTGCACGGGCGCGATGAAATGAACTTGGCGCCTGATGAATACGCTGGATTCACGATGGCGCTGATGCGTATGCTGGCTTTCGCGCCTGCAGCGCTTGTGTCGGTGAACGCGCGGCCAGGCACAGCGTCGATGGCACGTCCGGCGCCGGTGCCGCGGCCGGCCGCCGCCACAACTGCATCAGGCGCGGGCGGAGGCACCGCGGAAGCCACACCGCCGCCGAAGCCCGCGCAGCAGATGGGCCTAAGCGTTCAGCCCGGCGCAACAAAGCCTTTCGACGGCGACTGGACGGCGCTTGTCGGGCAGCTGAAGGTGGCAGGACTCGTGCGGGAGCTTGCCCAGCGCAGCGAGCTCACTTCGTACGAGGGAGACCGGTTGCGCCTGCGTGTTCCGCTCAAGACATTGCTGGACGCCGGCGCGCTGCAGAAACTACAGGCCGCTGTCAGCGATGCAATAGGCCGCCCGATTCGCTTGACTGCTGACGTGGGCAGCACCGTGGGTCCGACGTCTGCCGGAATTGCGGAGCAGGCGCGCGCAGAGAAGCAGCGCCAGGCGGAGGAATCGATTTACGCGGATCCCTTCGTGCGAGAATTAATCGAGAATTTTGGTGCGTCGGTTGATCCGGCGTCGATTCGACCGCGCAACGAGAGCAACGACAGCGATACGGAAAAGACATCATGATGAAAGGGCAGATGGCAGGGCTGATGCAGCAGGCGCAGAAGATGCAGGAAAACATGAAGCGCATGCAGGATGAGCTCGCCGCTACCGAGGTCGAGGGTCAGTCGGGCGCAGGCATGGTCAAGATAACGATGAGCTGCAAACACGACGTGCGGCGCGTTGCTATCGACCCCAGCCTCGTAGGTGACGACAAGGAAATGCTCGAGGACCTGGTCGCGGCGGCATTTAATGATGCCGTGCGTCGCGCCGAGGAAGTGTCGCAACAGATGATGGCATCGGTGACGGCCGGAATGCCGTTGCCGCCTGGGTTCAAGCTTCCATTTTGATCAGCGCGATGAACCCGCGCTCTGACCACGCCCCTTGAAACTCGGAATCACGCTCGACCGGTTGGTCGACGCACTGAAGCAGCTCCCTGGAATAGGCCCGCGCTCGGCGCAACGCATTGCGTTTTACTTGCTCCAGCACGATCGCGACGCCGCGGTTCGTTTGGGCGAATCGTTACTTGCGGCGGCGCGAACAATTGGACATTGTCAGCGCTGCAACACGTTGACGGAAGAAGCGGTGTGCGCTACCTGCAACAGCGTGCGTAGAGATCCCCAGATGTTGTGCGTTGTCGAATCTCCCGCCGATCAGCTCGTGATAGAGCAGTCGCTTGCCTATAGCGGGCTTTATTTCGTGCTGATGGGCCGGCTTTCACCGCTGGACGGCGTTGGCCCCCGTGAAATAAAAATGGAGCGATTGCTGGCACGCGCCGCCGATGACAGCGTGCGGGAGGTGATCGTCGCCACTTCGTTCACTCCCGAAGGTGACGCGACGGCGCATTACATCGGACAGCTGCTGCGCGATCGCGATGTTCGACTGAAAGTCACGCGATTGGCGCGCGGAGTTCCCGCTGGCGCCGAGCTTGAATACACCGACGTCAATACAGTTGCGCAGGCCATGCTCGATCGTCGGGCCGATTGATTCAGGCGAGGTCAGTTCACCGGCTAGACTCGCCGCATGACCATTGCCTACTGGTGTGTACTGATCGCCGCGCTGATTCCTCTGGTTGCCGTTGGCATTGCGAAAGCGGGCGCCAGGGGATACGACAACCGTTATCCGCGTACCTGGCTGGACAAGCAGCAGGGCTACCGCGCGCGCTCTGCGGCTGCGCAAGTCAATAGCTTCGAAGCGTTTCCGTTCTTTGCGAGTGCGGTGATTGTTGCGCACCTGACAGGCGCGCCGCAGGGACGCGTTGACGTTCTCGCAATGGTGTTCGTCCTCGCGCGCATCCTCTACGTTGCATGCTACGTCGCCGATTGGCATCGCACGCGCTCGATTGTTTGGGCGGTCGGCCTGGTCACATGCGGCGCCATATTCCTTTCGGGCGCCTTTGCCGGCTAGGGTACATACGGGCAGCCGCAACAGGCTGGCTGCGCTAGGCTCAAAGATAAGTTAAACAGGGAGAAAAAATAATGAGAGCAGGACTGACCCGTCGCGACATCCTCGCCGTGGGCGCGATGTCGTTGATCTATCCGGCGATTGGCAGCGCTCAGGCTCCGGAGCGCAAGAAGGTGACGATTGCCGTCGGTGGCAAGAATCTTCTGTACTACCTGCCGCTGACGATCGCCGAGCAGCAGAAGTTGTTCGAGGCAGAAGGCCTTGAGGTCACAATCGTTGATTTCGCCGGTGGCGCACGCGCTCTGCAGGCGGTGGTCGGTGGCAGCGCCGACGTCGTGTCGGGTGCCTTCGAACACAACATCAACATGCAGGCCAAAGGTCAGCCGATGCGGGCCTTTGTGTTGCAGGGCCGTGCGCCTCAGATCGTGCTGGCCGTCAGCACCAAGACGATGCCGAATTACAAGACGGTCGCGGATTTGAAGGGGAAGAAGATTGGTGTAACTGCTCCCGGATCGTCGACCAACGTGCTTGCGAATTTCGTGCTCGCCAAAGCGGGCCTGAAGCCGAGTGATGTTTCGTTCGTTGGCGTAGGCGCGGCGCAGGGTGCGGTAGCCGCGTTGCGCGCGGGCCAGATCGACGCGATATCAAATCTTGATCCAGTCATCACAATGCTTGCGCGCAGCAACGACATTCAGATTATTTCCGATACGCGCGACGTTGCGGAGGCCGACAAAATCTTCGGCGGGCCGATGCCGGCGGCGACTCTCTATGCGCCCATCTCGTTCATCGACAAAAATCCCAATACGGTGCAGGCACTGACCAACGCAATCGTCCGGGCGAACAAGTGGATTCAGCAGGCCGGTCCATCCGACATCGTCAAAGTGGTGCCTGAGAGTTACCTGCTCGGCGATCGCGCGGTTTATATCGATGCGTTCCTCAAAGCCAGGCCCGCGCTGTCGCCGGACGGAATGTTTCCCGAGCAGGGAGCCGCGACCGCGCTGCGTGCACTTCAGAGCATCGATGAGTCAATGAAAACCACAAAGATCGACCTCAAGGCGGTGTTTACCAACGATTTTGTACGCAGGGCGAACGCGAAATATCCGAAGGGATAATCGGCGAGCCGCAAGCGGTGACCGGCACTTTCGCTCCACACAGTTTGCGCGGCTCTTGGTCCCCGCGGCGGTGATGCTTAACGCGGCTCTTTCGCTGCGCGACGTTTCGTGCACGTTCGTCAGTCGCGACAATCCTTCACAGCGATACACCGCGGTTGATGACGTAACGCTGGATGTTGCACCCGGCGAGTTTGTCAGCGTCGTTGGACCGACCGGTTGCGGGAAAAGCACGCTGCTGAACGTCGGCGCCGGTTTGCTGGAACCGAGCACGGGGCAAGTGCACGTGTTTGGCAAGCCGCTTGTCGGCATCAATGCGCGTGCGGGTTACATGTTCCAGACCGAAGCATTGATGCCATGGCGCACGGCGCGCGCCAACGTGATGGCAGGACTCGAGTTTCGTGGCGTGACAGACGCATCCGAGCGCGCCGAAGCCTGGCTTAAGCGCGTCGGTCTCGGAGGTTTCGGCGACCGTTACCCGCACCAGCTTTCGGGTGGCATGCGAAAGCGAACTGCTCTGGCACAGACGCTGGTTCTCGACCCCGACATCATTTTGATGGACGAGCCATTTTCCGCGCTCGATATCCAGACGCGGCAACTGATGGAAAACGAACTGCTCGACATCTGGGCCGGTGCCGGCGAGGAGCGTTCGAACACGCTGAGCGCATCGCGTAGCCACGCCGCGGACGGACGCCCCCACACCGGGGGCGAACATGTTCGGAAGGCGGTGCTGTTCATCACGCACGACCTCGACGAAGCGATTGCGCTCAGCGACCGGGTTGTCGTGATGTCGGCGGGTCCCGCGTCGCATCCGATCGGGGAATTCGTTATCGACCTGCCGCGTCCGCGCGATGTGGCCGAAGTTCGCGTCACACCGCGCTTCATCGATCTTCACAAGGCAATCTGGGACGTCTTGCGAGCGGAAGTGCTGAAGGGTTACGCGCAACAGAAGCTTGCTGCGTGAGAAAGCTGCAAATGTGGAACGTTGTCAGACCGAGCCAAAAGACCTTGCGAATCTGGCAGGTCCTCGTTCTAGTCGCGGTATTCGTATTCTGGTACGCCATGACAGCGCCCGGAGTCATTCCGCCGATCATGTTCGAGAACGATCGGCAGGCCGCGTTTTTCTTCGGCGAACCGTTGAAGATTTTTCAGCGAATCTGGGATTGGTTCATCACCAACCACGACATCTATGGACATTTGTGGGTCACGCTGCTTGAAACAGTGCTCGCCTTTGCATCAGGAACGATCGGCGGGCTTTTGATCGGCTTGTGGCTCGCGCTGTCGCCGCTGGCCGCTGCAATCTTTGACCCTTACATCAAGGCACTCAATTCGATGCCGCGCGTCATACTGGCGCCAATCTTCGCCGTCTGGTTTGGGCTTGGTATTGCTTCGAAGGTGGCGCTCGGGTTCACGCTCGTATTCTTCATTGTGTTCTTCAATGTTTATCAAGGCGTCAAAGAGGTCAGCCCCACCGTGCTCGCTAACGCCCGCATGCTGGGCGCAACGCGTAACCAATTACTGCGGCATGTCTATCTGCCAAGCGCGATGAGCTGGGTCTTCTCGTCGCTGCACACCTCGGTGGGTCTTGCTTTCGTCGGCGCTGTTGTCGGCGAATATCTGGGATCTTCACGCGGCGTCGGCTACTTGATCCTGCAGGCCGAAGGCTCGTTCGATATCAACACCGTGATGGCAGGCATTCTCGTCCTGACTGCCTTCGCACTTGTGCTCGACGGCGCCGTGGGGAAGGTGGAAAAGCACTTGATGAAGTGGCAGCCCCGGGCCGGCGAAACGGAAAAGATGTAGTTTTACCGTTCAACTGTCACAAAGCGCCGCTAGACACGCGCCTCGCGCGTCCGTAGTCTGCCGCTGCAATGTCAGACGTCTACGCGTACGCAGACCGAGGGCCGATCGAGCCGTTCTGGCAACGCATCCACCGATTCTTCCTGCTACCGCTCGACAAAGCGGTACTGACCCGTATTGCGGGACTCTCGGCGGGCTTTGTTGCGTCGTTTGCGCTGCTGTTCCTGGGCGGGCTCGGCGTGTTTCTGCTGCTGCTCGCAATGCTTGCGATCCTTGTCATTGGAGCTCGTTACGGCTTCAAGCTGATCGAGCGCTCGTCCAAGGGTTTTCTGCGGCCGTCAGACTATCCGCTGACTGATGATGATCTCGTAAGCCAGTATCTGCCGTACAAGTACGTCGCGGTAAACCTCATTTTCGGTTTTGTAACCGTCGTGCTCGTGGCAATCAGCGGAGGCAGCGAATTCGTTCGGATCGTCACCTGGCCGCTGTTTTTCGTCGTGATCAGCCCGGCGGTCACGATGCGGTTGGTCATTACCGGAAGCCTGCGCGGTGCGTTGAATCCCACAGAAATCATGGCACTGGTGCGCAGCATCGGGAAGCCCTACGCAGCGCTTGTCGGTTTCGTTTTCGTGGCCGACTTATCGCGTACCTACGGCGTAGCTGCACTTGCGGTCGCTGGGGGCATCGGAGCAGCGGGAGCAACGCTTCTGATGGGAATCAAAGCCGGCCTCGGAGTGGGCGGAGTGCTTCTGCTGTTCCTGCTGTCCGCTGCATTCTGGTATTTCACGTACATGATCTGCGCAATGATCGGCTACGCGATGTATCAATATGCCGAAGCGCTCGACATTTCTGTGATGGGGCCTGGCGAGAACGCGATGCGCAGTGTTGCGAATGCGCGCACCATCGATGTCAAGGCACGCACGCGTGATGCGTTGATCGGTCAACTGGTGTCGGCGGGCGACATCAAGGAAGCAATTGAATTGTTGTCTCACGACCTGACTGATCGGCCGGGGGATTTGTCACTGCACGCAAGATTGCATCGTCTGCTCATCGCCGAGAACAGCGGGCCTCGGATCGAGAACCACACGGACACCTATCTTGCGCTGCTGGTGAAATCAGAAAACTGGCGCGAAGCGATTGAGCTGGTCGAGGATGCACTCGCAAGGCGCGCCGACTGGGCTCCGCGCGATATTGATCATATTGCTCCACTTGCTCAGGCGGCGATCCGCAACGGCAAGCCGCAGCTGGCGGGCCGGCTGATTAAAGGCTTTGACAAGAAGCATGCAGTGCATGCGGATATTCCGAAGGTTTATCTGGTTGGCGCGCAACTGATGGCTGAATGGGGCGGAAAGCCGGAGGAAGCGCGCAGGATTCTCGAACACTTGCTCAAGCGTTTTCCAACCGACGCGGTGGCTCTCGAAGCCGGCCGTTATCTGGCGGCGCTCAATCGCCCGGCCTGACCACTACAGCAGTCAATTCACTCGGGACCCCAGCGGGTCCGTAACTGGGTATCAAGGTCGAGTTCCATCTCCGACGGCGGACCGGACAGTGCGCCTCGCGTGCGCGGTGCACGAGGAGCACCGGTTGCGCCACGGATCGTCAGCGGTGGTTCCTGGCTTGGCGCCATACCGCCCAAGGTTGCGGGCGATGGAAAATGCGTCGATAGTCGGCGCTTGACGTCTTCTGCCGGTTGCCGCAAGCCGTGCCGGGAATACGTCGTGAAAAGTCCGAGCAGGCAGTCAGCGATCTGCCGCCCGTAAAGATTCTTTAGGGTTTCGTTTCCAACCAATCCATCGAGCACGCGCAGCGCAGCGGTATCTTCGCGTG
>JACCYC010000079.1 GCA_013696665.1 Burkholderiaceae bacterium
ACGGCCATCGGCACGTCGCCATGGCCGGTGATGAAAATGATCGGCAACTGCGACTTGCGCGACACCAGTTGCTCCTGCAACTCGAGCCCGCTCATTCCGGGCATCCTGACGTCAAAAATAGCGACGGCGATTGCGGCAGGATCGTGGTTTTCCAGAAACTTCTCTGCGCTGTCGAAACCTATTACCCGATAGCGGCTCGCCTCCAGCAGCCACTGCACTGAATCGCGTACCGCGTCGTCGTCATCGACGACATACACGACACCCATCGTCTGTGCGTTGTCAGCATCCTTTTCAGTCACTTGACTTCCTCTGCGGCTTCGTTGGATTCGGCCAGTGGCAGCGTAAACACGAAGATCGCCCCGCCTTCTGGATTGCGTTCGATCGTCAACCTGCCATGGTGAAACTCGACGATCGAGCGGCAGATGTTAAGTCCCATTCCCATGCCCTCGGGCTTCGTGCTGAAAAACGGTTGGAACAGATTAGCGTGCTCGAGTTCCGAAACGCCCGAGCCGCGGTCGATCACCGAAAACACGGCCATGTCGTCCTGCCGTTTTACGACCAGGTCGATCTTGCGCAAGGTCGACTGGTCCATAGCGTCGATGGCGTTCTTAAGAAGGTTCAAAAGCAACTGTTCGATCAGGATCGGATCGACGTCGAGCGGCGGAAGGTTCGCCTCGACGTCGGTGCGAATGACGATGCCTTTCTTGGCTGCTTCTATGTCGGCAAAACCAATTGCATCCTCGACTATGCGCTGCACTTCGGTCGGTCGCCGACGCGGTTCTGATCGCTTCACGAATTCGCGAATGCGACGAATGATATTGCCAGCGCGTTGCGCCTGGCCGGCGGTTTTTTCAAGGGCGGGCAATAATTCTTCGGTCGATATCCCGCCGCCCTTCATTCGCGAGACCGCACCGAGGCTGTAATTGCTGATAGCGGTCAAAGGCTGATTCAACTCGTGCGCGAGGGACGACGCCATCTCACCCATCGTCATCAGGCGTGAGGTGAGCTCGACTTTCTCCTGTTGGTGTCGCACAAGCTCCTCGGTGGATTTGCGTTCCGTTATATCGGTGGCAATCTGCAAACGGACGTCACGCCCGTCGACCCACCGTACATTACGCGTGCGCACATCAAACCAGCGCGAAACCTCGGCGTCGAACACTTCGCCAATACCCGCGTGCAACGGCAGAGCTGCACGCCATTTACGGTGGCCGGCCGGGGATGATCCATACAGGTCAAGATAACTGCGGTTAGCAAACAGCAATTCGTCGCCGGCATCGTCCGCAACGACCGAAACAGCGGCGTCGAGCGATTCGAGCACGGTTGTAAATCGCTCGTGTGCAGCTGCAAGTTGCTCGCTGATGCGTTTGGGCTCGGTGATGTCGGCCATGGCTGACATCCAACCGAGCTGCTCGCCGTCGTCGGCTAGCAACGCAGAGAAATACATCCGCGCATCGAACAATGATCCATCGGGTCGTTGGACTTTCAATTCGAAACCACTGGCCGGGGCAAGCCCTGCGAGAACGATGGCGAGCTTCGATTGATATTCGGCTTGTCGATCAGGTGGCCAGTAAGGGAACGGCGGGGCCTTGCCAAGCAGCTGATCGGCCGGCCAGCCGGTCATTTGCACGAACGCCTGATTGACGTGACGCAGCACGCCGTTGCGATCGATAACACCCATGCCGGTGGCAAGTGAATCTTCCATCGCGCGTCGAAACGCTGTTTCAGTTCGCAACACACGTTCGACCTGCGCCTGCTTGACGTCGCGTCGAGCCAGGGCGGCCAGCGTCACCATCACGATCAACGTCAACCCCACAACCAACCCGGACAGTGCATTGCCCAGAACGGGAGAGCGTTGTCGAAAGGGGGAAGCCTGCACGGTAATGCCATTGGAAAGCGGTGGGACACGAATCGCGTAACGCGGTTCGTCGTCCGGAGCGGGGCTGCTGGTTGACGCGGCCAATATTGATCCGCTTTCCTCGCGCAGTGCAATGCGGTAGCGCTGCCCAAATTCGGGCGTCACGGTTTGCCGCAGCAATTCGGGTAGCGACACGCGCGCGAGCACCGCGCCGACATAACGGTCGTCGCTGAACACGGGAGTGATCAGATCGGTAAACGGGCTGCCGTTGTCGGCATTTGGCCCGGAGTCATCCTGGTACGGGGGAGAGAAAAAGGTTGAGTGCGTCTCACGCGCTCGTCGAATCACTGAGCGGGTGACTTCGACCCCAATTTCCGACGCTGCGGGCCGCGACCAATCGGCCAGCGGATTCGGCGACTGCACCGACCATCGCACGCGATTCTTCCCGTCGACATAGGCCAGATGCAGCAGCTCGGGCTTTGACATCATCAACTCCCGACC
>JACCYC010000174.1 GCA_013696665.1 Burkholderiaceae bacterium
GAGCTGTCGTCGTCGATGATTCTGCTGACTTGTGCTGCATCGGAATCCGCAAACGCAGAGGAACCGGTCGCACCGGCCTGTAAAATCGTCAACGTCGCGCCGGTCACATTCGGCGAGCTTTGCGTCGTCGAAGTACGAACCGAGCCAAGCTGCTTGGTGGCGCTGTCAATGGTCGAGAAGTCTGGTGCGTCAATGTTCAGCACCTTGAGCGATTCTTCCGCTAGCGAGCCTGCAAACGCCTCTGGCCGATCGGCGAAAGGCACGGCAAGCAACGCCCGCATTGCTTCTTCAGCCGTTGTCGCTGCCGCGAAATTGGCCCATGCGGCCATTTGGCGCACGCTGCCCGCTTGCGGCTCCGACTTTTCGCCGACAGGCGGAGGCGCAAATACCGCGTATGGATCGGGGGCAGGCTCAGGGGTCGGATCCGTATCGGGGATAGAAACGTCATCGTCGATCGAAATATCGTCTTCTGTGGATATATCGTCATCCACTGAGATCTCGTCATCCACTGAGATCTCGTCATCCACGGAGATCTCGTCATCGACAGAAGCGTCGATATCGGCGACCGCTAAATTGCTGCTACGGCCTTTACGCAGAGGCTTAGCAGTCGCCTCCGTAAACTTGCTGAAAGGCGATGCAAGCACCGATGGCCGTTGGGCATCTGTTAAGCCCGCTGCGCTACTTTCGGCTGTAGAACCCACTGACTCGCCTGCGAAGGCGCTGAATGCCGCCATGACTGCGCGGTTGCCGGCATTCCCTGCGCCGCCTGCGGTCAACGGCGCGGCGCGTGCGCTGCCGCCCGCAGCACTTTGATTGTCGTCGCCTTCGAAACCGAGGCTCGCGACGCCACCTTCTGAGCCGCCGTTCAAGGCACGCGCGCCGCCTTCAGCAAAAGCTCCTAAACCCTGCCCGAATGAGCGGCCGTTGTAGCCCGGCCAGTTGCCTTCAAAGTTGTCGACTTTTCCCGCCTGGCGATAGCCGAAGTCCAGCGGACTAGCGGTCGGAAACGTCTGTAGCTGAAAAGTAGCAGGCGCACTGGGCGTGCCGTTCTTCAGTTTGAAATTCGGCCTGGTAGGAAACTTCAACTGCTCCTCCGGCTTATTTACCGGAGCAACCGACGGATCCATCGCAGCCCATTCGATGGACTCTTCGTTCTCGACGATCGGGGCCGTCGGTGACGCCAGAGTCAGCGAAAAATCCGATGGCCCTTGCGCGCTCGACTCGTACTCATTGCTCGGCTCGCTACCCGGATCAAGATCCCAGCTGCCGGCAGCACCTGCCGCCCAGCCGGACTGACTGGCCTGACCACTGAGCGTGGGAGCGGGCCCGCCCGATACGCCGATAGTTCCACTGTCGGTCGCCGCCGATTCGCCGCTGGCCTTGAATCCATCAAACGGATCAAAGCCGTCCGACCCTGCTGCGCCCTTTCCGGGCTTGGAACCAGGCGAAGTAGGAAAGCCGTTATCTGGCACGTCGGTACCCCCGCTACTCAAGCATCGATCTGCTGGCACTCATTCAACACTTGCGCACAGAAACTGCCGAGCCATGCTGGCTAATGAGCGGCCTTTGTGAGGCCGCACTGGCATTCCAGCGCGCAAGCGCTGATAGCGGGTTGACGAGTACCGTTTAAAAACTGTATTGCCAAAAATCATGCCGATCGATTTCTGTGCTTGCAACGAGCCATTGCATTTTCCTCGACGCGTCGCACGCACATCGTTGCGGCGAACAGACGTTCGAGTAAACCCCAACGCAGCACGACTTGCCACGCAAGGCACACGCTCGTAAGAACATTCACCGAGTACCGACTGACACGGATGATTTCTAACACTATCGCTTACCCGCTGAGTATCAACGCACGCATCAAGTTTTCATTTGGCGCATAAATCGCGGTACTTTTAAAAAACACAGGTAAAGTTAAAGCGACACGAAACTTGCTTTCTCTCAAAATGAAGATTTGTAAATGCCGGTCGTAACGATCCAGGTGTCGATTTGAAAATCCAGACTTCGCGTGAACATAAACTCGATCCCACTCTGCTGGCGCGCGCGATCGCTCTGATAGGAGAGCGTCCTGTCGAAGCGGTCAAACTGGCGACGGATGCGATTGACTTCGCGCGACGGACCAACAACGCGGCCGCGCTGGGCGAAGCGGCTTTGGTGGCCGCCCAGGCTCATTGGAGGACCGCAGATCTGCTCAGTGTCGAACGCGACATAGAAATGGCGTTCACTGCTTTTGAGCGCGGTCAACGCCGACGCCTTGGCGCTGCGTATGCGTTGCATTCGATGCTATTTCTCGCACACGACAAACTCAGCCTTTCGCTAACCGCTGCGGTCAAGGCTCTTGGTTTTCCCGATCTGGTTGCGAAGGATCGGGCGCGCCTATACACAACTATCGCGATCTGCTTTCACCAATTGATCGACTTCCCGTCCGGGCGCCAGGTGATGGAGGAATACGCGTGGCCCGAAGCTGAACGATCGAACGATCCGCAAACGATAGTGGCGTTGTCATCGCGCTGCGTCGGCATGCTGCATTCTTATGCGTGCTGGTCTGCCGACATTCCGTGTGTAAGCACTGTCGGTGCGGAAAAAGTGAAGCTTCCCCCACCCGCCGAGCTTGTGGCGCGGGCACGGCGCTATCTTGCAATTTGCGACTCCTATCTGGCACGAGTGCCTGCATCGGATCGCTCTTGGGCGCTCGGCCAGAAGGGTTTGTTGCTGTCTCTTGCCGAGGGTTGGCCGCGGGCGCGGGCGATTTTCGACGAGGCGCTGGCCTACGCTGCCAACTTTCCGCGTGAGCGCGTTGCGGCGCTAACGTCGGCGGGGGTGGCCGCCCGCATCGCTAAGGAATGGCAACTGGCGCGAAGTTACTTTGAGCAGGCGAAGGCCTTGCCCGCGGCACAATGTGCTTACAACCAGCGTGTTCTGGCGTACGAGCTTTCGCTTGTTTATCAGGCGCTGGGTGATTTTGAATCGGCGCTCGCCGAGATGCGCTCGTTTTCGCATCTGCAAACCCAGAAGGTGCGGCTGGCAACTCAGTGGACCAGCGATCCGAGCAGCAAGCGCCGCTACGGAGAAGGGTTTGACCTGTCGACCGTCAAGGGGCTCGTATTCGAAAGACTTCAGCCGGCGGTGTTGAAGCGCGCTGTTGCTTACGTAGAAACGAATCTGGACAAGAGATTGATGTTGAGTGACGTTGCGCGACAATCGAGCGTCAGTACGCGAACGCTGCAGAATCTTTTCAAGGTCCACCATGGAGTTGCTGTCAGCGAATTCATCCGCGAGCGCCGGATGCAACGCGCCAACGACATGCTCATACAGGGGCGCCTGTCGGTGAGCGAAATTTCCGGACGCATCGGCTACTCAAGGCTCGCGAATTTCTCACGTGATTATCGTCGCCGCTTCGGGCGCACGCCGTCGTCCGTTCTCGATGCGTCGGTGGGAGCGCGACGCCGCTACGACCAGTATCGAATTGAAGATCCCATTCGCTCGGCTCAGGCAAATGGTCATTATCGAAACGGAAGCGCAAGTTGATTATTGGACCGTGCTTTCGTCATGTATCCGCCAGGGCCAGGGCCCGCTCACCAGAGTAATACTCCGCAGCCGACGATAACGCCGGCGCCGACTTCTGCCGAACGACATCACAGCGGGATCGTCTGCCTGTCGTTGCTGATGCATTTCTTTCGACAGCCGGTGGACGTCGAGCGGCTCAAGCATCAGTTTGCTGCGGGCCAGGACGACGTCGATGCGATGACGTTGATTCGCGCGGCGCGCGAGCTCGGATTGAAAGCGAAGCAGGTTACAACGAGCGCTGAGCGATTGACGCGGACGCCGTTGCCGGCCATTGCCGAGATGCAGGATGGTCACTTCGTCGTGTTGGCCGCAGCGACCGATGCGAAGGTACTGATTCACGATCCGCATGATCAGCGCCCGCGCGAGATGCCGCGCGCTCAGTTCGAAGCATCGTGGACACGTCGACTGATCCTGGTCGCGACTCGAGCACGAATTGCGGGCGACGACCGACGGTTCGATTTCACCTGGTTCATCCCCGCAGTCGTCAGATACCGTCGTCTGTTCGGGGAAGTACTGCTGGCATCGTTCTTCCTGCAGCTGTTCGCCTTGGTATCGCCGTTGTTTTTCCAGGTCGTCGTCGACAAGGTACTGGTGCACCGATCGTTGTCGACGCTCGACGTGATCATGATCGCTCTGGTGGCGGTGGGAATTTTCGAGGCGTTGCTTGGTGGTCTCCGCACTTATCTGTTCTCGCATACGACCAACCGCGTCGACGTCGAGCTCGGCGCCAAGCTCTTCCGTCATTTAGTCGGATTGCCGCTGGCTTACTTCGAAGCACGCCGCGTAGGCGATAGCGTTGCCCGTGTCCGCGAGCTCGAGAACGTGCGCAATTTTCTGACCGGCTCTGCGCTGACGGTTGTCATCGACATCGTGTTTTCGGTGGTGTTCATTGCGGTGATGTATCTGTACAGCCCGCTGTTGACTTTCATCGTGCTGGGATCGATTCCGTTCTACATCGTCCTGTCGTTAACCGTCACGCCCGCGCTGCGCGCCCGCCTGAACGAAAAATTCCGGCTCGGCGCTGAGAATCAGGCTTTCCTGGTCGAGTCCGTGACCGGCGTGGAAACGTTGAAAGCGATGGCAGTGGAGCCGCAAATGCAGAAGCGGTGGGAAGAGCAGCTTGCCAGCTATGTCCAGGCCGCTTTCCGAGCATCCAACCTCGCAAACATTGCCAACCAAGGTGCTGGACTGATCAACAAATTGACGCTTGCCCTCACCCTTTGGTTCGGCGCGCGGCTCGCGGTCGAAGGGCAGTTAACGATCGGCGAGCTGGTCGCCTTCAACATGTTTTCGGCCCGCGTCGGCGCACCGATTCTGCGATTGGCTCATCTATGGCAGGACTTTCAGCAGGTGCGGCTATCGGTGCATCGGCTGGGCGACATCCTGAATGTTTCGCCCGAGCCTTCAGCCGGCGCCGGCCGCGGCTCACTCAACCAACTGCAAGGCGACATCGAGTTGGACAACGTCAGTTTTCGCTATCGCCATGATGGGCCGCAGGTTCTGCAACAAGTTAGCCTGCAGATTCCCGCCGGGCAGATCATCGGCATCGTCGGGCCATCGGGTTCGGGCAAGAGCACATTCGCAAAACTCATTCAGCGTGCGTATGTCCCGGAGGCAGGCCGGGTAATCATCGATGGCGTCGACATTGCATTGATCGATCCGGCGCAACTGAGACGCCAGATCGGCATCGTGCTGCAAGACAATGTTCTTTTTACCGGAACGGTTCGCGACAACATTGCGTTGGCGGATCCCGGCATGGAGCTCGATAGAGTCGTAGCGGCGGCAAAATTGGCCGGGGCGCATGAGTTCATTTTGGAGCTGCCGTACGGTTACGACTCTTTGCTTGGCGAGCGGGGCTCGAACCTATCGGGCGGTCAGCGGCAACGCCTCGCGATCGCCCGGGCACTCGTCAACTCGCCTTCGATCCTGATATTCGATGAAGCAACTAGCGCGCTGGACGCGGAATCGGAGCGTGTGATTCAGGACAACATGCGCGAGATGTCGAAGGGAAGAACCGTGCTGATCATTGCGCACCGGTTGTCCGCACTGCGCTTCGCCGACCGAATCGTCACGCTCGAGCGTGGGCGCATCGTGGAGGACGGCGCCCACCGAGATTTACTCGAACGAAATGGCCGGTATGCCGGCCTGTATCGCGAACAGAATGCGGGGCATCCGGCCTGATGAAAAGTTTCTTCTCTGACAATGCATTCTTCAGCTTTTGGTCCAAGAGCATTGCGGTCGCTCGAGAAGCCTTGAAGCTCGAGAAAGCACAGCCGAGGACTCGTCAGCGCAACCGTGCCGAGCTTGAGTTCCTGCCCGCGGCGCTCGAGATTACCGAATCGCCGCCATCGCCCCTTGGGCGTGTCCTCGTATGGACCTTGATGTTGTTGTTCACGCTCGTCGTCCTGTGGGCGATCTTCGGTAAGGTGGATGTAGTGGCAGTGGCCTCGGGCAAGGTAGTGCCGTCGGGGCGGACCAAGGTCATACAGCCACTCGAACTGGGCGTTATTCGCGAGCTTCATGTGCGCGATGGGCAGCAGGTGAAAGCCGGCGAAGTATTGATTCAACTGGATCCCACGAACGCGACGGCCGACCGTGAGCGTCTGGATGCCGATCTGCTGGCGACGCATATGGAACTCGCCCGGCTGAAGGCCGCACGCTCCGACAACGGATTTCTTGCGCCGAGCGGCGCCGGCGTCGAGTTGACAGCGACCAACATCGCCCTGCTCGAATCCCAGAAGCGCGAGCACCAGGCGCGCATCGCTGCGCTTGACGCAGAGATCAAGCGCAAAGCCGCCGAGCGCCGCGCGAGTCAGGCTTCCATCGTCAAGCTGGAAATGCTGTTGGTGGTCACGCGCGAGCGCGTCGACATTCGTCGTCAGTATTACGAGAAAGGCTTCTTTTCACGCCTGCAGCTGCTCGAAGCTGAGCAAACCCTGATCGAGCAGGAGCAGCAGCTGCAGATCGAGGGGCACCGCGAACAGGAAAGCGTCGAAGCGATCAGCTCGCTCGAGCGCCAGCGCAACCAGGCGCAGGCCGAATTCATGCGGAACGTTTTGTCGCAGATGGCCGAAGGCGAACGGAGAGCTTCGGGCGTCAAGCAGGAGCTGGTCAAGGCGGAGCAACGACAATCAGCTCAGACGTTAGTCGCGCCCATCGACGG
>JACCYC010000186.1 GCA_013696665.1 Burkholderiaceae bacterium
TTTCGCGCTGCAGGCCAACCACGCCCACCAACTCATGCTGCTTAAAAGCACCCAAGATGGCGCCATCGACACGTGGCGCAAGCCGTTCCGCGACCTTCGCCATCGGTATGTCGCACTCTTCTTCGTAGCTCGAGGCGAAGGCAGTCGGGCTCTCGGCTAATCCACGCAGCCGTAGATCCTGAAAAGCTGCGGCATGCGAAGGACCGAGCTGGGCAACAAACATGGAGGTGTCAATGATGCGTTAACCGGTCGCTTGCATCGCCCGGAAGCAGGGTCATCTGACTCTCGGTTCGCAAGCGCGCAACTCGGGATGTTTAGGCTAAGACCGCGTCCCGATCAAGTCAATGAAGTGGTCGGCGCTCTTGATAGCGCGGTAGGCTTTATCACTTTCCCGCGCGCCGCGCTGTGGGGATCATCAATCGCGCCGGGCGCGGGAGGCCTTCGTATGTACACCCGTGGTCTCATCCAAGCATGAAGTTTCTCCCTCCCATTGTGTGGCTGGTACGCCTGTTGGTAGGCGCATACCCGCGCTGGGTGGGCTCGGCACCGACGGCCTCGCAGCGTATCTACTTCGCAAACCACACGAGCCACATGGATACGATCGTATTGTGGGCGGCATTGCCGCGCAGCCTGCGAGCGAACACTCGACCCGTCGCGGCCAAGGACTATTGGGATAAGCCGGGCATCCGGCGAGCGATTGCGAAGAAAGAGTTGAACGTCGTGATGATCGATCGCAGCCGGGTGGATCTGAACGCTGATCCTCTCGATCCGCTGCGCGATGCGCTCGAGCACGGTTTCTCGCTGATCATCTTTCCCGAAGGCACGCGCTCGGCGCAGTCGCTCCCCGGCGAATTCAAGTCGGGGCTCTATCACCTTGCTCATCAATTCGGCGCCGTTGAGTTGATTCCCGTTTATATCGAGAATTTGCATCGAAGCATGCCGAAGGGAGCGTTATTGCCGGTCCCAATCATTTGCACAGTTCGCTTTGGCGCCGCGATGAAGCTGGACGCGGGCGAAGATAAAGATATCTTTTTGCGACGCGCGCGCGACTCGGTCGCGGTGCTCGCAGACTGACGCACTGATGGGTCTGACACTCAACGAAACGTTTCTGGCGGTTTTCTGCGCACTGGCGATCCTGTCGCTGGTTGCGACCGGCGCCGGCCAGTGGATCACGACTCGCACGATGGACACCATGCGGCGCACGCGCATGGCCATCGTCAACTCGCGCGTACGTTCTTCGTGGTCGGTGCTCGCATTGTTTACGGTGGCGTTCGTGATCGGGCCCAACGCGCTGCTGATTGTTTTCGCGTTGGCGTCATTCTTCGCGCTGCGCGAATTTGTCTCGCTGACGCCGATCAAGCCGTCCGATCACTGGGCTCTGGTCGTGGCGTTCTATTTCGTGATTCCGGCCCAATACCTGCTCCTCTTCTTTGGCCGCGCCAACTTGTTCACTGTCTTCATTCCCGTCTACGTATTCCTGTTGATGCCGGTCGTGATGGCGGTCAAACGCGACCAGGAGCTCTATCTGCAGCGTGTGGCCAAAGTCCAATGGGGGCTAATGATCAGCGTGTATTGCATCAGTCATGCCCCGGCGATCGCAACCTTGCCCATTCGCGGATACGAAGGGCGCGGTGCGCTGCTGCTGTTGTTCTTCTTGTTGATCCTTTTCGTCACCGATCTGCTGCAGGTCATAGCAAGCAATTTCTTTGGCGGGGCCGCTCTCGAAGTCAGCCCCAATAAAACGCGCAACGGCGTACTCGCTGGCGGCAGCGCCGGAATATTGATCGGCACCGCACTCGGCGGGCTGACCCCCTTTTTGTGGTGGCAGGCCTTGCTGATGTCGGGATTGATAGTCGTCAGCGGCTATCTGGGTACTGTCGTGCTGTCACTGGTCAAGCGCAGCCTGGGCGCCAAGGTCTGGGATTCGAATCTGGTGCTCACGCGCGGCGTGCTCGAGCGATTCGATGCCCTTACGTTTGCGGCACCCGTCTTTTGGCAAGTTACAC
>JACCYC010000233.1 GCA_013696665.1 Burkholderiaceae bacterium
GGACGATATCAAGGACACGAACTCCGCGAAAACCGGTGAAATCGGCGTGGCGTGGACTCCCAGCAAGATCATTACCGTTGCCGCGCAGGCCTATTTCGGAAAGGAGCGCGCCGCCGGGTTGACCAAGACGGAGCTTCCGGCGGCCTTGCAACTGGAAGGCACGCGCAAGCTTTTCGACGCCGTCGTCACGATTAATGCGACCGAGAAACTTACCTTCGTACTGAACTACGACAATGCGTCGCAAGCTAATACGGCGAATGTGACGCCCGGTGGCGCAACCAAATCGAAATGGGACGGGTTCGCCGGCTATGCTAACTATCAGTTCAACGACCAGTGGCGGCTCTCCTTCCGCACCGAGATGTTCAACGACAAGCAGGGCTACCGGACCGGCGTGGTGCAGAAGTGGAAGGAAAACACGCTCACCGTTGCCTGGCTGCCGATCAAGCCGGTCGAACTGCGCGCCGAAGTACGCCGTGATCGCTCGAACGTGGCTTCGTTCCTCGATGTCGACGGCGTGACGGGACGCAACAACAACACGTCTTACGGCCTGCAATTCTTGTATAAGTTCTAAGGGAGCGGAGATGAAACTCGTAACCGCAATCATCAAGCCGTTCAAGCTTGACGAGGTGCGTGAAGCGTTGTCCGCGGTCGGCGTGCAAGGCATCACGGTCACTGAGGTCAAAGGCTTCGGAAGGCAAAAGGGTCACACCGAGCTGTATCGGGGCGCCGAGTACGTCGTCGATTTTTTGCCGAAGGTAAAAATCGAAGCCGCAGTGTCCGAAGATATTGTCGAACGCGCGATCGAGGCGATCGAAGGCTCAGCTCGCACCGGCAAGATCGGCGACGGCAAGGTATTCGTTTTCGATCTCGAGCATGTCGTTCGCATCCGAACCGGTGAGACCGGCAAGGAAGCGCTCTAACCCGATGAGGATGACGATGAAGAAACTAATGGTCATGCTCCTCGCCGCAGGAGCGTTTGCAATCGGGGCGACGCTGTCGACTGCCGCGATCGCGCAGTACGAAAATCCGAAGCCGGGCGAAGCGGCCAAGGTGGATGCAGCGGCAGCCGCAACGCCGGCCAAGGCTGAAGCACCCGCCGCAAGCGCCGCTCCGGTCGCTCAAGCACCCGCTGCCCCCGCCGCAGCGCCTGCCGCGGCACCTACCGACACGCCCAAGCCACCCAACATCAACAAAGGCGATACAGCTTTCATGTACGCCGCGACGATGATGGTTGTTCTGATGACGATTCCCGGGCTCGCGTTGTTCTATGGCGGCCTGGTGCGTTCGAAGAACATGCTGTCCGTATTGATGCAGGTGTTCGTGACGTTTGCGCTGATCTCGATCCTGTGGATGATCTACGGCTATTCGCTGGCGTTTACAGGCGGCTCGCCTTTCATCGGCGGGCTGTCGAAGATGTTCCTGTCGGGTGTTACGCCGGAATCGGCGGCGGCCACTTTCAGCAAGGACACCTACATTCCCGAGCTGATGTTCGTCGCGTTCCAGTGCACGTTCGCTGCGATCACCTGTGCCCTGATCGTTGGCGCCTACGCAGAGCGAATGAAATTTTCGGCGGTGCTGTTGTTCATGGTGATCTGGTTCACGTTCAGCTATCTGCCGATGGCGCACATGGTCTGGTACTGGGACGGCCCGGATGCGATCACAGATGCGGCTACGCAGGCGTCGGTGGGTGCATCTGCGGGATGGCTGTGGGCCAAGGGCGCGCTTGACTTCGCTGGCGGCACGGTCGTGCATATCAACGCCGGTGTGGCGGGTCTGGTTGCAGCGTATGTACTCGGCAAGCGTCTTGGGTATGGACGCGAGTCGATGGCGCCGCATAACCTGACATTGACGATGGTCGGTGCAGCGTTGCTTTGGGTTGGCTGGTTTGGTTTCAATGCCGGCTCCAACCTCGAGGCGAACGGCGTTGCGGCGCTGGCGTTTGCGAATACGCTGTTCGCAACCGCAGCGGCGGTGCTGACCTGGACGTTTGCCGAGTGGATGATCAAGGGCAAGCCCTCGATGCTGGGTGCCGCATCGGGTGCGGTCGCGGGTCTGGTGGCAATTACGCCGGCGTGCGGCTTCGTCGGCCTGATCGGTGGCGTGGTTATCGGCGCGGTGGCGGGGGTTGCGTGCTTCTGGGGTGTGAGTACCTTGAAGAAAATGCTTGGCGCCGACGACGCGCTCGATGTGTTCGGCGTGCACGGCGTGGGGGGCATCACCGGCGCGTTGCTGACCGGCGTGTTTGCGGCGCCCTCATTGGGCGGGCTTGGCATCTGCAACTACATCACCAACAAGTGTGGTGATGCAGCGGACTTCCCGGGCGTTGGCGCACAGGTGTGGATTCAGCTGCAGGCGGTGCTTACCGCGGTCGTACTTTCGGGAATCGTTTCGTTCGTTGCCTTGCTTATCATCAAGATGATCATGGGCGTACGCGTTAACGAGGAAGAGGAACGCGAAGGTCTGGATACGACGTATCACGGCGAATCCGCCTACAAGATGTAGGTAAGGAATGCGGGTCACATGAGGTGCAGCATGCATCGCACGTGACCTCGACGGGGTTGTGTCTCCCTAGCTCGCCGAGCCCCATTGCGGCTCATGTACCGAACGTACAGGCGGACTTTCAGGGCACCTCTAGCGAGGTGCCCTTTTTTTGGGCGGCCCTCGCGCTCGGTACTATCCAATGTCGAGGCGGCCCTGCCTGCGAGTCTTCCAATAGCCAACGACCATTTGCTTTAACGATCTTGAGGCGCACATTGCTACGACGTCTTGCCCGGCGCGAGGACCTGGCTTTGACCCAGTCGGAGTTCGCGCTGCTGCAGCGACTGTCGACGCCGCAGAAAATCCAGACCTATCTGAACAGGATTCCGATTAACCATGAGTTGAACGGCGAGACGATTCACTCCGTGCGCTCCGTCATGCGTCATCGACTGGCGCACTGTATCGAGGGCGCGATGTTCGCAGCATGTGCGCTGTGGGTACACGGCGAGCCACCATTGGTAATGCACCTCGACTGTTCGTTGAGCGACTATCCGCACGTGGTGGCTCTGTTTCGTCGCGGTGGCGCCTGGGGCGCACTCTCGAAGACCAACGGCGCGGTGTTGCGGTATCGCGATCCGATCTACCGCACCCTGCGCGAGATCGCGCTTTCGTATTTCCATGAGTACAGCGATCGTCAGGGCCGTAAAACGTTGCGCAGCTTTTCGGGCGCATTCGACATGCGGCTTATCGACGCAAACTTATGGGTGGGCAACGGTGCCCATTGCCAGGAAGTGGAAGACCGACTGGCAGGATTGCGTCACTACCCGTTGATTTCAAGACGCCAGGAGCGGCTGCTATCGAGACGCGATCCCTTTGAACGCCGCGCGTCCACCGCGGTTCAATACCCACATCCGGTATCAGCGCGCACGCGAAGTTAGGGCGTCGCGCGAGTTACACTGGCCGGCGTTTTTCCGCTCGCGAGCGCTACGTGTCGCCCTCCGCCCTTCCTCATCTTTTGACTGCGCAATCCGGCCCGCTGCTCGAGCTGGAGAAGCGCATTCTTGACTCGCTGCCGGCGATCGAACGGTGGTTTCGGCTGCAGTGGCAGGATCACACGCCTCCGTTTTATGGGTCGGTCGATCTGCGCAATGCCGGATACAAGCTTGCGCCGGTCGACATGAATCTGTTCCCAGGCGGCTTCAACAATCTGTCGGAGCAAATGCTGCCAGCCGCGGTGCAAGCTGCTCAAAGTGCGATCGACCGGATCTGTCCGGAAGCGCGCAACCTGCTGTTGATTCCCGAGCGGCACACGCGCAATCAGTTCTATCTGACCAACGTCGCACGGCTTGTGCGCATCCTGCGCCAGACCGGGCTCGAGGTGCGCCTGGGCTCACTCGCCGAAGACATCACGCAGAGCACGCGCATCTCACTTGATGACGGCGAAGAATTGACGCTCGAGCAACTGGTGCGCTCCGGTGACAGCCTCGGTGTTGCCGGGTTTCATCCGTGCGCGATTCTGCTCAACAATGATTTGTCGTCAGGCATTCCGTCGATTTTGCGCGGACTCGAAGACCAGATCGTGATGCCGCCACTGCAGGCCGGCTGGGCAGTGCGACGCAAATCAAACCACTTTGCTGCGTACGATCAGATCGCTGAGGAGTTTGCGCAGCTGATCGACATCGACCCCTGGTTCATCAATCCGTATTTTGGCCGCTGCGGCGAAGTCAATTTCCACGAGCGCTCGGGCGAAGATTGCCTGGCGACCAATGTCGATTTCGTGCTGTCGCGCATGCGTGAAAAATACCTCGAGTACAACATCACCGACACCCCGTACGTCGTGGTCAAGGCCGACGCGGGGACCTATGGCATGGGCGTGATGACGGTTCGCGATGCCTCCGAAGTGCGCGGCCTGAATCGCAAGCAGCGCAACAAGATGGCGGTGGTCAAGGAGGGCATGGAGGTCACCGAGGTCATCATTCAGGAAGGCGTGCCCACGCGCGAAGAAGTCGATGGCGCGGCGGCCGAGCCCGTGGTGTACATGATCGATCGCTATGTCATCGGCGGCTTTTACCGCGTTCATACCGCGCGCGGCCGCGACGAGAATCTGAATGCACCGGGGATGCACTTTGTGCCGCTGGCGTTTTCAGAAAGCTGCAATCTGCCCGACTGCGCGGCCCAGGCCGGCGACAGTGCACCCAACCGCTTTTACGCATACGGGGTGATTGCACGGCTCGCGCTGCTCGCTTCCGCAGTCGAGCTTGAAAGCACGGCGTCGCGCGTACTCGAGGTGCCGCCCCCGACAGCGGCGATCGCGGCTGCGATCGCCGGCTGACGGCGTTGACCGGTCGACGCGCATGCCGCTGACCTGGCTGTTCATTGTCGATCCGCTCGACGAGCTGAAGGAATACAAAGATTCGACGGTCGCAATGATGCGCGAAGCAGCGCGACGCGGCCACATCGTGCACGCGGGTACTCCCGCCGAGCTCTGGTTTGACAGTCACGACGGGCTTGTGCGCATGCAGTCGCGCCATCTGCAGATCACGCAGCAGGCGGCGCCGTGGTACCTCGACCAGGGAATCAATGATCATCCGCTGAATTACTACGACGCGGTTTTGATGCGAAAGGATCCGCCGTTCGACGTCGAGTTCCTGAATGCGACCTTGCTGCTGTCGCGCGCCGTTGCTCGAGGTGCACGCGTGATCAACGACCCGCAGGCATTGCGCGACCACAATGAAAAACTCGCGGTGCTCGAGTTTCCGCAGTACGCCGTGCCGACGCTGGTGACGCGCAGCATCCCGGCAATTCGCACGTTCTGGGCCGAGCATGGTGACATCATCGTGAAGCCGATCGATGGGATGGGTGGTGCCGGTGTCTTTCGTCTGCAGTCGGGAGACCTGAACGCCGGTTCGATTCTCGAAGCCGTGACTCAGCAAGGGCATCGCACCGTGATGGCGCAGCGTTTCATTCCTGCGATCAGTGAAGGCGACAAGCGCATCCTGGTGATCGGCGGGGAGCCGGTGCCGTATTGCCTCGCGCGTATTCCGGCGCCGGGTGAGACCCGCGGCAATCTGGCGGCCGGCGGGCATGGACGCACGCAACGACTGACCGAACACGACGAACGCATTGCGCGCTCGGTCGGGCAGGCGCTGTTGCCTCGCGGTCTGTTGCTGCTGGGACTCGACGTCATCGGTGATCATCTGACCGAGATCAACGTCACCAGCCCGACCTGCTTTGTCGAAATCGAAGGCCAGGCGGGATTCAATGTCGCCGGCATGTTCGTCGACGAGCTGGAAAGAGCGGTGGCCGCCTGATGGTTGGCATCCTGGTCATCGCGCATGCGCCGCTGGCAAGCGCGCTTGGGCGCTGCGCGGAGCACGTCTATAGCTGCGAGCCGACGGCGCGCCGCGAGCTTCGTGTCCTTGACATCGACGGCACGGTCGACATCGAAGACAGCGTCGTCCAAGCGCGCGAGTTGCTGCGCGAAGTCGATCGCGGTGAAGGTGTCTTGATCCTGACCGACGCTGTCGGTGCGACACCGGGCAATGTTGCAACGCGGTTGGCTGACATCGAGCGGGTCGCAGTCGTTGCCGGCGTCAATCTTCCGATGCTGCTGCGCGCGGTCTGCTATCGCGGCGGTCGTCTGAGCGATGTTGCTGCAAAGGCGTTGGCGGGTGGACAGCAGGGCATGCTGCAAATCAGCCCCGCGGTCAGCAGCGGCCAGCCATGATCACTCGCGATTTCAGAATCAATAACAAACTTGGACTGCACGCGCGGCCGTCGGCGCATTTGACGCAGGTTGCCAGCCGTTTTGAGAGCGAGGTGTTCATCGCGAAAGCCGGACGTCGGGTCAATGCCAAATCAATCATGGGTGTGATGATGCTGGCAGCGGGCCCCGGATCGACGGTCACGGTGGATGCCGATGGCCCCGACGAGTTGAACGCGATCGCTGCGATCGGCGACTTGATTGCTTCGGGTTTTGGCGAAGCGGCCGGCGGCTAGGGGCGCCGTGTCCGCAGTCATCAGCGTGGACCGTCGCCGGGAATTCCTGGTGGGAAGCGGCGTCACGCGCGGGATTGCTGTAGGCCGGGCCCACCTGCTAGCGCCGTCGGAGCTCGACGTTCGTCAGTACACGATCGAGCGGCGCGATGCCGTGCATGAAATCGGGCGCCTGACGACTGCGTTCAATGTAGTGCGTGAAGAGCTTGACGAATTAAAGGCGGGTATTGCGCCGGGCGCGCCGAGCGAGGTGCTTGCCTTTCTCGATTTGCATCGCCTGATACTTGCCGACGCATTGCTCACCGACGCACCGCGCGATCTGATTCGCGGACGGCTGATCAACGCCGAATGGGCGCTGACGATTCAGCTCGAAGAGCTCGTCAAGCAATTTGATGCCATCGATGATGAATATCTGCGCGAGCGTTCGACCGATGTGCGGCAGGTCGTCGAGCGTGTGATCAACGCGCTGGCAGGAGGTCGCCCAACGCGAGTGGCGATTACCAAACCGCTGGCGCTCGGAGAGCGGCTGATCCTGATCGCAGAGGATCTTGCGCCGGCCGATGTACTGCACCTGCGCGGCCGGGCCGACGTCGACCTGGCCGGATTCGTGACCGAGCTTGGTGGTCCGACCTCACACACGGCGATTCTCGCGCGCAGCCTCGGGTTGCCGGCAGTCGTGGGTGCCGAGCGTGCTCGCAGCATCATTCAAGAGGGCGATCTCGTTGTCATCGATGCCGATTTCGATGCGGTGATCGTCAATCCGAGCGATGACGAACTCAAAGCGTTCGGCCGACGCGTACGCGACGAAGGCGAGCATCGCATCCAGTTGCGCAAGCTCAAAGGCCGCATGTCGCGCACCAAGGACGCGATTGCGATCGAGCTGCTGGCCAACATCGAGCTGCCTGAGGACGCCCGCGACGCGCTCGAAGCGGGCGCCGACGGAATCGGCTTGTTTCGTTCCGAGTTTCTTTTCATGGACCGCGACGAACTGCCAAGCGAGGACGAGCAGTACGCGGCATATGCAACCGTCGCGCGTGTGATGAAAGGCAAGCCGGTCGTCATTCGCACGCTCGACATCGGGGCCGACAAGGTGCTCAACGAGACGGCGCGCGAGAGCCTTGGCATGGGTCGCGGCGCACCGCGCCCCGAGTCCAATCCCGCGCTGGGTCTGCGCGCGATTCGTTATTGCCTCGCTTATCCGGAATTGTTTTTGACTCAGCTGCGTGCCATTTTGCGCGCGTCCGAAGTGGGCACCGTACGGATTCTGATCCCGATGCTTGCCCACATGCATGAAGTGGAGCAGGCGCTGAGCTTCGTTGCTCGTGCCAAGGAGCAACTGCGCGAACGTAAGCAAAAGTTCGACGGCCGAATTCAAATTGGCGGCATGGTCGAGGTACCGGCTGCCGCGTTATCCGTCCCGCAATTTGTCGGGCGTTTGAAATTTCTATCTATCGGAACCAACGATCTGATTCAGTACACGCTGGCGATTGATCGCGCCGATTCAAGTGTCGCGCATTTGTACGACCATCTGCATCCCGCAGTGCTGCGCCTGATCTCGCAAACGATCAAGGGATGCATCAAGGCCCGAGTGCCGGTGTCCGTCTGCGGTGAGCTGGCCGGTGAACTCGAGATGACCGAGCTTCTTCTCGGCATGGGACTGCGCCAGTTTTCGATGCATCCGTCGCAGATCCTGCTGGTCAAGGAAAGACTGTTTGAGCTCTCGACCAAGGATGCGGCGCGCCTCGCCGCACGTGTGCTGCGCGAATCAGACCCGACAAAAATCAAGGCGGCGTTAGTGCGCGCGAGCCGTTCTAAATCTGCCTAAGCTTTCTATGCTGCGCGCCAGTGCCCGGCCCGGGCATGGTCAGAACGGACCCTTTTCAAGCCAGCGCTCGACCTGCGGCAGCCGATCGTTGCCCCAGAAGAGCTCGCCATCGACAACGATCGCGGGCGCGCCGAAAACGCCCGCCGCAATCGCCTGATCCACCTCCGATTTAAGGCGCTCCTTGGTTTCGAGCTGCTGCACGCCTGCCGCAAACTCGTCCGGGTCGATGCCAACTTCGCGTGCGATATCGCCGACAACGGCTGCATCCGAAATGTTGCGATCATCGACAAAGAATGCGCGGTAGATCGCGTGTATGAACGGCACCGCAAGCTTTGGCTGGTGTTGCTGCAGCCACACCACGCCGCGCTTGGCAGCCAGGCTTGCAATCGGAAAGCGGCTCGGGTGCTGATAAGGCACGCCGGCGCAATGCGCGGAGCGTGCAAAGTCGCGCACCGAGTAGCGCGCCTTGGGCGCATAGAGCTCGGTCAGCGGGGCGCTACCCGCAACCTTGAACACGGCACCCAGCAATATGGGCTTGTATTGCACCGTTCTTGCGAAGCGCGCGGCGAGATCTTCAATCTGCTCAGACGCGATGTAGGAATACGGCGACGAGAAGTCGAAGTAGAACTCGATTGGCGTGGGCATCTTTAGCGTTTTACGTTAGTTGATGGTTGCGTAATGCATGCGGGTGCGATACATCATCTGGACTTTGCCTTGCCTGGCGTGCCCGTCGAACAGCTCGTTCAAAGCCTGCAGCATCGCCGGGTATTGAGCTTCTTGCGGCGTCGGCAGATAGGAAGCGGAAGCGGCAAGTGCAAGCAGGTCATCGCGCTCGAGCTCGCGCGGGTTGTCGAATGTGGCGACCTTGGGCACCGCAGGAGCAAAGAACTGCGCAATTGCTTTCTCGTCGACGTGCCGATGAATCAGCTTCGCGTAATCGGCTCCATGCGCGCGCAGCAGTGCTTCATAGCCCGCGAGAAAAGCGCTGCCGGTTGACTGGCGATCATTCCAGATCAACGCTGCCGCGCCGCCTGGCCGCGCAATGCGTCGCGCTTCGTGTGCGGCCCGTGCGACGTCGAACCAGTGAAACGCCTGCCCGGCGATTACCAGATCGGCAATGGCGTCCGGAAGCGAGGTGTCTTCCGCTGTACCGCCGACACTGCGATAACCGGCAAACGTGCTCAGCTGTTGGTCGCCCGCTTCGCGCATCGCTGCGTTTGGCTCGACGCCTATCACCCTGTAACCCCCTTGCAGAAATGGTTCGGCCGATAACCCGGTACCAACGCCGATGTCGGCCACCGTCATGCCGGACTTCAGCACGCCTTCGCGTTCGAGATGCTCAACGATGGCCGCTGGATACGACGGACGGCCCCGCACGTAAGCATCGGCGCGGTCGGTGAAGCGCTCCGTTGCCGACACATTCGTCATGAGCTTGTTGGTTATCGAATTACAACTGTGACGGGGCTCGTCAGGATTACTTCGCCAGCTTGCCACTGCTGCGGTAGGAGAGCCACGTGACCCGGCGTTTCAGCACGATCCCCACGATCGCGCCGCTGACCAGCACCGCCAGCACCAACGGACCGCCGCCGATAGCTGCAGTCAGCAAAGCAACATCGCGTACGCATCCGAGCACCCTATACCCCGGGCACCATAGCGTGCTGATGTAAGTCACGACCGCAAGCCAGGTCAGCAACGCGACGGTCAACGCGCGCGACAGCGACTGCGTGATGCCTTTGATATCGCTTGAAGCCCGCCGATACAAAAACAACGCAAACAGCATTGCAAACAAGCCGGGAACGATGATGAACACCCAAACGGGCACGCCGACTTCCGCCGCGAAGTTCCGCATCACAACTTCAACCGCACCGGCTGCAAGCCAGTTGCAGATTCCAAATACAAGCATCGCAAATACCGCTACAGGCATGCTGGATCTCGCTTAGCGCTCACGCTTCAAGGCGGGCGGTCACTTCGATTTCAATTTTCATGCGCGGGTCGATCAGACTGCACACGATCGCCGTCGCAGCAGGACGGGCGCGCGCGAAATACTGGCCGAAAACAGGTGCCAGCGTGTCGAACGAGCTGCGGTCGGTCAGGTAGTAATGAACGCGGACGACGTCATCGAGCGTGCAACCGGCCTCGACCAGCGCCGCGATAATGTTTCGAAAACACTGATGCGTCTGCGCGCAGACGTCGTCGTCGATCGTCATTGCGGCGTAGTCGAAGCCCGTCGTCCCGGAAACATGCACGAACCGGTCGTCGATCACGGCGCGGCTGTAGCCAGCAATCGCCTCAAAAGACGAGCCCGACGAAATCCGGCGTCGTTGATCTACACCCGCTACCACGACAGCTGCTCGCCGTTGTAGTTGATGAACTTTCCGTTGGAAGAGTCGTTGGCCGCTGCGAGGATCCGCCGCATCCCCGACACGCTTGACTGCACATCGATGTCAGCACTGCCGCCACCCATGTCGGTCCGCACCCAGCCGGGATGAAAGGCAATGCAGGTGACGCCCTGCGGCCCGAGTTCCAGGCTCGCGGCTTTCAGCGCGGAATTGAGCGCCGCCTTGCTTGCGCGGTACAGCCAGCTTGCGGTACTGGTCATCAGAGAAACCGAGCCCATTTTGCTCGAAACCACTGCGAGCTTGCCACGTGCCGCAATCAGCGCAGGAGACAGTGCGGGGATCAGCTGCATCGGCGCCCGCACATTGGTATGCATCACGGCGTCAAAATCGAGCCCACCTGGCGCGCGAAGCGCGCTGCCGCGCGGTCCCGCCACGCCGGCATTGATGATCGCAATATCGATCGTTTCGCTCGCCATCGTCTCACCGAACTCGACCACTGCGCCCTCGTCGAGCATATCCAGCACGATCGGCTTCGCGCCAAGCGCCCGCAACGTTTCCCCTGCTTCAGGTTTGCGATGGGTTGCAATAATGCGATGACCCTCGGCGGCGTATTGCCGCGCGAACTCCATCCCGATTCCGCGCGAAGCACCAAGGATCAGCACTGTCGCCATGTCTAGCACTCCACTTGTAAATGGTGCATGCTCAGGTCAGCTCGATCGCCATTGCGGTGGCTTCTCCACCGCCGATGCACAACGCCGCGATACCGCGTTTGCCGCCCGTTTTTCTAAGCGCACCCAGCAGAGTTGTGACAATTCGCGCGCCCGATGCACCGATGGGGTGCCCCAGCGCGCAGGCGCCGCCGTGAACGTTGACTCTCTGATGCGGTAGCTTCAGCTCGTGCATCGCCGCCAGCGTGACCGCGGCGAACGCTTCATTGATTTCCCACAGATCGACATCAGTGGCCGCCCAACCGGTCTTTTTCAGCAACTTGTCGATCGCTCCAATGGGCGCCGTAGCAAACCATTCGGGCGCGGCGGCATGAACCGAATGTGCAACGACGCGCGCGATCGGTTTCGCTGCGCCGTTTTCTGCGGTCGAGTTGCGCATCAATACCAGCGCCGACGCGCCGTCCGAGATCGATGATGCATTGGCTGCAGTAATTGTGCCGTCCTTCTTGAAGGCTGCCTTCAGTCCGCGAATCTTGTCGAGCTTCGCCTTGAACGGCTGCTCATCCCGGCTCACCTGCAGATCTGCTCCTTTGTTTGAAACCGTCACCGGAGCGATCTCCCAGGCAAAGCTCCCATCGGAATTGGCTTTAATAGCGCGTTCGGTGGAGGCGATGGCAAAGTCGTCCTGTTGCTCGCGCGTAAAGCAATACTTTGCAACGCAGTCTTCGGCGAAGACCCCCATCGCCTTGCCGCGCTGGTACGCATCCTCAAGCCCGTCGAGCGCCATGTGGTCGAACATCGTGGACGCGCCGTAGCGATACCCCTTGCGCGAGTTAACCAGCAAGTGCGGCGCGTTGGTCATGCTCTCCATGCCTCCCGCCACGATAACGTCGGCGCTGCCCGCAACCAGCATGTCGTGCGCAAACATCATCGCGCGCATTCCGGACCCACACATCTTGGACAGCGTCACCGCGCCCACCGAATCAGGCAGCCCGGCGCCCAGCACCGCTTGACGTGCCGGTGCCTGACCCTGGCCCGCCATCAGGCAGCAGCCCATCAGCGCCTCGTCGACTGCATCGCCGGCTATGCCCGCGCGCTCCACCGCCGCTTTGATCGCTACCGCGCCGAGCTGATGCGCTTGAAGCGAGGCGAAATCCCCGAGCAGCCCGCCAATGGGAGTGCGGGCGGCCGACACGATGACGATGGGGTCGTTCATGGTTTTCTACCTGATCAGGTGATCGACGCGGCTTGCCGCGTTACCGGGGCTGGAAAGCGGACGTCGAATCGTAATGCCTGCGCGTATGGAAAAACGCTCTCCAGCTGGCCGGCCTCAATTCGTTGCTTGCGTGCATTCCAGAATGCCGGCGTCAGCAAGTCTGCATGGTGTCGATTAAACGCTGCGCGGATGCGATCATCCGCCAGTAAAAATGCGCCCCATTTTTCTGGAAACATGTCATGCGGGCCGACCGAGTACCAGGCTTCGCTCGACATTTCGTCTTCGTCGTTGCGAGCCTCCGGCACGTAGCGGAATTGGCATGCCGTCATGTACTCGATCTCGTCGTAGTCGTAAAACACGACGCGATCGAGGCGCGTGACACCAAAATTCTTGTACAGCATGTCGCCTGGGAAAATATCGGCGGCGGCTAATTCCTTGATCGCATTGCCGTACTCGAACATCGCATGCTCGAGCTCCGCATCGGTGGCATGCATCAGGTAAATATTGAGCGGCGTCAAGCGGCGCTCGATGTAGACATGCTGGATCAGCACGGTTTCATTGTCGACCTCAACGGTGCTCGAGCAATCTGCGAGCAGCTCGCGCAGCAGCGACGCGGAAAAGCGCGAGCGCGGCAGCGTGACCTGCGAGTACTCCCACGTGTCTGCCATGCGTCCGACCCTGTCGTGCAGCTTGACCAGCTGATACTTGCCCATCACCTGCGCGCGATCAGTGTCCTTGGGGTGCGGGATCACATCCCTGATCAGCTTGAATACGTACGGGTACGACGGCAGCGTGAATACCACCATCACCAGACCCTTGATGCCCGGTGCCGTGACGAATCGATCGTTGGAATGTTTTAGGTGATGCAGGAAGTCGCGGTAAAAAAGTGTCTTGCCCTGTTTTGCGAGACCCACGCTGGTGTAGATCTCGGAGCTCGGCTTGCCCGGCAGGATCGAGCGCAGAAAATCGACATAGGCTGCAGGCGCTTCCATGTCGACCAGGAAGTACGCGTGCGTAAATGAGAAGAGCACGGCCATCAGGTCGTGCGTGAACAAGGCCGTGTCCATATAAACCGAGCCGCGGGCGTTGCGCAGGATCGGCACGGCAACCGGCGTAATGCGTGTGCCGTTTATAACGCGGCCGACGATATACGCGCCCTTGTTGCGGAAAAACAGGTTCGATAGAACCTGAATTTGAAAATCCGGCTCGATGTGCCACGGTCGGTTGAACGCAACGCCGTTGCGATGCGCATCGATCACCGCCCGCACCACGCGCGAGATGTCGCGCTCGACGTCATCCCACGGGCACGCCAAACCGAAGTCAATGATGATCCTGCGCAGGACGCGTTTCAAGCCGTCCGCTGCAGGGTAGTAGCTGCGGTAGGACGGCGGGTCCGAATCCATGTACTCGGTCGCAACGCCGGGACGCACGAAGATAAACCGGTTGTGAAAATAGTCGCGATGCAGAAGCTTGGTACAGACGGAGTTGAAGAAAGTCTCGGCGCATTCAGGCTGCCGATGCTCGGCAAGCAGGCTCACAAAATTCTGCTTGGCCGCCTGCCAGAGTCCGTCTCGCTCGCCTTCTGTCAATGAGTCGAGATCGAAGTCGCGCTCGATAATCGTCACCGCTTCGACGACTCGAAGATCATAAAAGTCGATTCTCTCCCGCGCGCGCTGGCGCAGTGCCTTCCAGTCACCGTTTTCAAACAGGGCTTTCGCCTGCTGCGCCACGTATCGGAATCGACGATAGTGATTGTCAAATCCATCCAGGATCGAGCGCGCGATCGCCGCCGGCGATGGCATTGAACGATCAAACTTGATCGCCTCGAGCGCGCCTTCGCTAGAATTCACTGCTCTAATTCGCGCTATGGCGTGGCGTCAACGCGAGCCACACTGCAAGCACGCCGAAGGCGCTGCCCAGAAACCAACGCTGCAGTTGCAGCCATAAAGGCCGGCGCGCAAACCACGCCGCCAGCAGGCCCGCGACAGTCACCAGTGAAATGTCCATCAACGCGGCGGTACTGACCTGGATTGCAGCAAGCAACAGACTCTGTTGCAGCACAGGGCCACTGGCTGGATCGACAAATTGCGGGAACAGCGACAGATAGAACACCGCAACTTTCGGATTCACCACCGCAGCGACAAACGCCTGACGCAGCAAAACACGATCGCGCACCGGTTCGAGCGGTTGCGGTGCGAACGTGAAGCCCGCACCGCGAACGGTCGCATAGGCCAGCCACAGCAAATAGGCGGCGCCGGCCAGCTTGATGGCGTCGAATGCGAAGGGCACGGCGAGCAGCACGACCGTAAGCCCGAAAGCCGCAAAAATGGCATGCATCGAAAGCCCGGCAGCCACCCCGAACATCGAGAAGTAACCGGCGCGGCGCCCCTGCGTCAGCGTGCGCGAAATCAGATACAGCCATACCGGTCCCGGGGTCGCGGCGAGCATCAGCGATGCGAGGGTGAAAAGAGCCAGTTTGTCAGTCGTCAGGCCCAACATGCGCGAAGATCCTTTCAAAGCGTTGTTCAAGCACGGTGGGGCCCCACGCAGTTGTTGGCTGCTCGTCGGTCAACACGAATGCGTGTCGTTCGTATAACCGGCGTGCGGCCTCGAGACCGGCAAAGGTGCGTAGATGAACGCGCGCAAAGCGGGTGCTGCAGAATTTCAGAGCCTCTGACAGCAGTCGGTCACCCAATCCGCGCGTGCGCAAACGGTCGCTGACGACAAACCAGCGTACCTGCGCATCATCGGGAGAGCCTCCGCCGTCAATCACGATCGATCCTTGCACGGCGCCGTCATCGACCAGCAGCCATATTCCGTCTTGCGATGGGTTGTAACGGCTCAGAAATGCGCCGATATCGTGCATCCGCCCGGCCTCGAACGTTACGCCGAAGTTGTGATGCCGCGCGTAGTACGACGTCTGCAACGCGCAGCTCTGCGCCAGCCCGCCGGGAACGTAACCCTGAAGCACGCGGGGGCCGCAGTCGACCGGGTTGAGCGCTTGCTCGAACGGATAAAGCAACTCGAATCGCTCGAGCGCGACCTCGGCATCGTCGCTCATCGTCTGACCAAGTGACTTGCATTCGCGACTGAAAAATTGCCAGTGACCCCGCTTCCAGTCGCCGAGCGTCCGATCGCCTTCACCTTCATCCCAGGCGAATGCTGCATCGACATCGCAAAACTTTCGCCGCTCGAGCTGAGTCGTGCGAATGACGGCGCGCGGCGCACCATCAAACTCCGTCACAACGCTGTAACCACTGGGCACCGCCGCTGTTTCCGGACGCGCATCAGCGATCCACCCAAGCCCCGCGGTCGCTCGCTTCGGTCCGAACAGGACCAGCTCCACCAGTTCATGCGCGAGCTCGGGGCCGTCACCGAAGTACCACACCTGGTAAGGCGTGTTCTCCGGCAGCTTCGAAGCCTCGCAATACGCCGACCAGAAATCGGCAACCCGCGCTCGGTCGGCGCCTTTGTCGGGCGAGGATATGTCGGCCATCCGCTAGTCGAATGCAAGGGCCTGCGAGGCAACGTGCGCTCGCGCCAAACTACATCGTCTCCGCAAACAGCTCGCGCCCGATCAGCATTCGGCGGATTTCGCTGGTCCCGGCGCCGATCTCGTACAGCTTCGCATCGCGCCACAAACGGCCGGTCGGAAATTCGTTCACGTAGCCGTTGCCGCCGAGTGCCTGGATCGCTTCACCGGCCATCCATGTCGCCTTCTCGGCTGAATAGAGAATCGCGCCTGCCGCATCCTTCCGCAAGCTGCGCATTGTTTCGCTCGTTGACCGGTCGCACGCTCGGCCCACCTCGTACACATACGCGCGGCACGCCATCATTGTCGTGTACATGTCGGCGAGCTTGCCCTGCATCAATTGAAATTCGCCGATCGATTGCCCGAATTGCTTACGTTCGTGCACGTAGGGCAGCACCACGTCCATGCACGCCGCCATGATGCCGAGCGGGCCCCCGGACAACACTGCGCGCTCGAAGTCGAGGCCCGACATCAGAACCCGCGCACCGCCGCCTTCTTCGCCCAGAATGTTCTCCAGCGGTACTTCCACGTTGTCGAACACCAGTTCGCCGGTATGCGAACCGCGCATCCCGAGCTTGTCCAGTTTCTGCGCGACCGAAAAGCCGCGCATGTTTTTTTCAACGATGAATGCGGTCATGCCACGCGCGCCCATTTGCGGATCGGTCTTCGCGTAGACCACCAGCACATCGCAGTCGGGACCATTGGTGATCCACATCTTGGTGCCGTTCAGCACGTAGTGACCGTCCTTTGCGTCGGCACGCAAGCGCATGCTGACGACGTCGGATCCCGCGTTCGATTCGCTCATTGCCAGCGCGCCGACGTGTTCGCCGCTGACGAGCTTGGGAAGATATTTATTTCTTTGCTGCGGATTACCGTTGCGGCGAATCTGGTTGACGCACAGGTTGGAGTGGGCGCCGTAGGACAAGCCAACCGACGCGCTGGCGCGCGAGATTTCCTCCATCGCAACGATGTGGGCTAGATACCCAAGCCCCGATCCGCCGTGATCTTCCTCAACCGTAATGCCGAGTACGCCGAGCGCGCCCATTTTCGCCCAGAGATCCATCGGAAACTGATCGGTCCGGTCGATCTCCGTAGCGCGCGGTGCAATCTCGCGCTGGGCAAAATCGTGCACCGCCGAACGTAGCGCATCGATATCCTCGCCGAGTTGAAAAGCAAGGCCGGGTTGTTGCATTTCAGGGGGCTTCACGGCCGTCGGACAAACGTAGCGCGCCACGCACCAAGCGATAGAAGACCCATAGCCACACGACCACCAATGCAAGACCGCCGAGCGTGCCCGCGCCGATCAGCTCCCACGGGATATTGAAGTATTGTCCGGAGTGCACCGCCGATTCAATTTCGATCGCATTCGGAATGATCACTACGAGCATTGCTGCAATGATCACCGACCAGACGACCAGCCACCACCAGAACGTATTGATCAACCAGCGATAGTGCGAAGACAAAAGTGGCGGCACGTCGTCACGTTTGACGTACGCGATCACAAGACCAAACAGCGTTGGCCAAAGCATGAAAAGGCCGAGCCCGTAAAGTCCGTAGGTCGCACCAACCAGGGTGAAGTTGCGCGACGACGGCACCGCTTCGCTAACGTTTACCGAACTCATTGTTGACTACCTGATCGGGAAACGCTGATGTTAACGCCGCGCTGTACCCTTGCACGATGACAGCCTGCCCCGTGCCCGACAGCGCTCGCGCGATCCTGAAGCACACCTTTGGTTACGACGACTTTCGCGGCTTTCAGGCGGATGTGATCGACCATGTGGTTGCCGGCGGCGACGCGTTGGTCCTGATGCCTACTGGAGGCGGCAAATCATTGACCTACCAGATTCCGGCGATGATCCGGCGTGGCCTGGGAGTGGTCGTATCGCCGTTGATTGCGTTGATGCAGAACCAGGTGATGGCGCTTGCCGAAGCGGGAGTGCGCGCGGCGTTCCTTAACTCGAGCCTTTCGTCCGCGGAAGCCGGCGCCGTCGAACGACAGATGCGCGCGGGGCAGCTCGACATCGTCTATGTTGCTCCAGAGCGGCTCACGGGCGAACGCTGTTTGCGGCTGCTGGCGGATATCGAGCAGGGTGCGGGGCTCGCGTTATTTGCGATCGACGAGGCCCATTGCGTTTCGCAATGGGGTCACGATTTCCGGCCCGAATACGGACAGCTTGCGATTCTGCGCGAGCGATTTGAAAACGTGCCGCGAATCGCGCTGACGGCAACTGCGGACGTGCAAACACGCAATGAAATCGCCGAGCGTCTGTTGCTCGATCCGCGTTTGTTCGTGGCGAGTTTTGATCGCCCCAATATTCGATACCGCATTGTCGAAAAGCGTGATCCCCGCGAACAATTGTTGCGTTTCATCCGCGACGAGCATCCAGGCGAGGCAGGCATCGTCTATTGCCTGGCGCGCAATACGGTCGACGAGGTCGCTGAGTTTTTGCGCGGCAACGGCGTGGCTGCGCTGCCGTATCACGCCGGGATGGACGCTGCCGCTCGTGCGGCGAACCAGAATGCCTTCTTGCTGGAGGACGGGCGCGTGATGGTGGCGACGATCGCCTTCGGCATGGGAATCGACAAGCCCGACGTGAGATTCGTTGCGCACCTTGACATGCCGAAAAGCATTGAAGGCTACTTTCAGGAAACCGGGCGCGCGGGACGTGACGGCGCGCCCGCAGACGCGTGGATGACGTACGGCCTGGCCGACGTCGTGCAGCAGCGCCGGCTGATCGAGATGTCGGAAGCCGACGCTGTTTACAAACGCCTGTCGGGCGCCAAGCTCGATTCGATGCTCGGCCTGGCTGAAGCTGCCGATTGCCGTCGGGCGCGGCTGCTTGCTTACTTCGATGAAGTCGGCGCCTATTGCTGCAGTAACTGCGACAACTGCCTGACTCCGCCTCAGCGTGTCGATGCAACCGAGGCCGCGCGCAAGATGCTGTCGTGCATCTATCGCTGCGAGCGCGGCAGTGGGTTCGGGTTCGCGGCGACCCATGTCATCGATGTACTGCGAGGCAAGGCGACCGAGAAGGTGGCGAAGTTCGGACACGATCGGCTGTCGACGTTCGGCATCGGGACCGACTTGACCGAAGCCCAGTGGCGTTTGCTGCTGCGGCATCTCGTTGCGCAGCATATCGTCGAGGTCGACTCGTCAACCTTCAACGTGCTGCGTCTGACCGAATCGAGTCGCGCGGTGCTGCGTGGCGAACGCACGATCGAGCTGCGGCAGCAAAGCGCAGAGCCACGTCGGAGGCCCACGAGGCCGCGCGCGGTAGAAACGCACGGGGACGATCCGCTATTCGAAAAGCTGCGTGCGTGGCGCGCCAGTGTGGCCAAGGAGCACGGTGTGCCTGCCTTCGTCGTGTTTCATGATGGAACACTGCGATCGATCACGCAGATCAAGCCGCGATCGTTGATCGAGCTCAGCATGATCTCCGGTGTGGGTGAAAAAAAGCTCGCCAGCTATGGGCAGGGTCTGTTGAACTTGCTGTCCGCCGACAGCCGAGTTGCTTCGTGAACCCTGGCGAGCACGAGCTTCAGTATCCGTACGCCGAATTGCCGGCGATCGGCACGTGGCTCACGCTGCGTCCAGGCGTTCACTGGGTCCGCATGCCGTTGCCGTTTGCACTCGACCACATCAATCTATGGGTGCTCGACGACGAAATTGACGGACGGTCCGGATACACGCTGATTGATTGCGGCATTACCAGCGAAGCGACTCAGTCGGCCTGGGAACAACTGTTCGACGGAGTGTTTGCCGGCAAGCCGCTGTTGCGCGTGATCTGCACACATTTTCATCCCGACCATTTCGGCCTCGCGCATTGGTTGACGGTCGGTGGCGCGCGGCGGCGCTGGACGGTGCCGCTGTGGATGACCGCGGCCGAATATGCGTTTGGCCGCTATTTGTCGGCCGGCGGTGGCGACAACATCAGTGGAGAAACGGCGGCACGACACTTCGCCCGCAACGGCATGAGCAACGAAGCGGCGTTGCTGCAGGTTCGCGTCCGCGGTTCAAGCTATTACCCAGGCTTTGTCCCCGCGGTGCCGCCGCACTTTCATCGCATCTACGAAGCCGATGAATTCGGCATCGGGCCGTCGCACGCGCGCCGCGTGTTTCGCGTGATGGTCGGTTACGGGCACGCGCCTGAGCACGCGTCGCTGTACTGCGCCGACGATCGTCTGTTGGTTGCCGGCGATATGGTGTTGCCGCGCATTTCGACCAATGTCAGCGTGTTCGATCTCGAGCCCGACGCCGATCCTCTGCCGCGTTATCTGCGTTCGCTTGATCGACTTCTGATGCTGCCTGCTAACACCTTGGTACTGCCGTCACACGGCAAGCCGTTTATCGGACTGCATCAGCGTATTGGGCAGCAACACCGGCATCACGCGGCTCGCCTGGACGAAGTGCTCGAGGCATGCGCGACGCCGCAAAGCGCGGCGAGCGTGGTACCCGTGCTGTTCAAGCGCGCTCTTGACGCGCATCAAATGACCTTTGCACTGGGCGAAGCGCTCGCGCACCTGCACGCACTCTGGTACGACGGAAAGGTCGAGCGGCGCGACGATAGCGGCGTTTATCGTTTCAGCGCGGCTTCATAGCTGCGACGAAAACAGTCCGGCCGCGCGCTCCTTGAGCTTCTCGTGCCACGGCCGCGCTTCCCATTGCTCATACGTAATGCGGTGCGCCCTTTTCAGATCCCTCTCGAACGTCTCGAACTGCAGGCGGGCGAAGTCAGCGTCATAGACGTTTAAGTTAGCTTCGTCGTTCAGCCGAAACGAGCGGGCGTCAAAGTTGGTTGATCCGACCGATGACCAGACTCCGTCGACGATCAGCAGCTTCACGTGATACATCGTCGGTTCGTATTCGTGAATCAGCGCGCCCGCCTGCAACAAGGGCCCCCAGGTCGCGCGCGAGGCATTTCGAACGAAATGCGTGTCGGTATGCTTGCCGGGCAAAATCAACCGCACCTTCACGCCACGCTTCATTGCGCTCACCAGTGCTTCGCTGGTAATTTCATCGGGCACGAAGTACGCCATTGCAAGATCGATGGTCTTGGTCGCTGCTGCGATCGACAGCAGGTACATCAGGTGCACGCTTTCCGAGCCGCCCTGGCTCGAACTTTGAAACACCTGGGCGAACATGGGGCCTGCCGGTTTCTGGTCCGGAAAAAATGGGTCTCCATGAAGTACCAGGCCGCTGACTTTGGTCCAGTTGTCCATGAACGCGGCCTGCATTTGCGCGACCGCAGGACCTTCGAGCCGATAGTGGTTGTCGCGCCAGTGCTCGGGGTCCTGCGCGTTCCCGGTCCAGTTATCGGCGATACCGACACCGCCGGTAAAGCCAATTCTGCCGTCAACGATCAGCAGCTTGCGGTGCGTGCGATGGTTGACGCGCCCCAGGTCGTACCAGCGCAGCGGCCGATACTGGCGAAAGTCGACGCCGGCCTGTTTCATTTTCTCGATCGAATCGCTGTCCATCTTCTGGCTGCCAAGCCAGTCGACCAGAACGTTGACCTTGACGCCGGCGCGCGCCCTCGCAGACAGCGCTTCCGCGAAACGCTTGCCGATCTCGCCCGACCAGTAAATATACGTTTCGAAATCGATCGTGCGCTGGGCGCCGTTGATCGCGTTGAGCATCGAAGGAAAAATCTGATCGCCGTTGAGCAACGTCTCGACCCGGTTGCCGTCAAGCAGCGGCGGCCCCAGAAGCATGCTCATCGAGCGCAGAAACTGCTGATCGGATACCGGATACAGATGCGACGGCCGCACGTCGATCTTTTTCTCGGCGCGCAGGTTCAGCAGCACCAGCGTTGCGAGCGCGGTCAGTACGACTGCCGCGACGATCGGGAAGATAAGTCGTTTCGATTTCATTGCGAGCGGAGGATAGCGGTAATGTCGCCCGCACCATGCAAGAATTCCGCCAAATGAGCACGGATTCGCAATGACCGACGGCAAGCGCGACACGCGCCTGGCGCAGGGTGGCCGGGCGTCAGTAGCCGATCACGATTTCGTCAATCCGCCGATCGTGCGGGGTTCGACGGTGCTTCACGCGAGCGTGGCTGATATGAAGGAGCGGTCGCGCCGTTATCGGAACGACGAGGCGGGGCCGGTTAACTACGGCCTGTACGGCACAGCAACGCATCACGCATTGTTCGACCTGCTGAGCGAGCTCGAAGGCGGGTATCGAAGCTGGGCGGTTCCCTCGGGGTTAACTGCGTGCACGATCGCAATGCTTGCATTCCTGCGTGCCGGCGATCACGTTCTTGTGACCGATTCCGCGTACGGACCGACGCGACGTTTTTGCATCGACATGTTGCCGCGCTATGGCGTGCAATGCTCGTTCTATGCGCCGACAGCGGGCAACGAGCTTGAATCGATGTTCCGCCCAAACACAAAGGTGCTCTGGCTCGAGACGCCGGGTTCATTGACGTTTGAAATGCAGGATGTGCCCCGACTGGCGGCGCTTGCGCGTGCCCGCGGAGTCGTGACCGTGGCCGACAACACGTGGGCGACGCCGCTTTATTTTCAGCCGCTTGCGTGCGGGGTCGATGTCAGCGTACATGCAGCCACCAAGTACATCTGTGGCCATTCGGACATGTTGATGGGCACCATTACCTGCAACGAAGCCACCTGGCCGTCGATGCGCGAGACCTTGTTCAATTTTGGCCTCATCGTGAGTCCGGAGGACGCCTATGTGGCCCTGCGGGGTCTTCGTACCCTCGGCGTGCGGCTGCGCCAGCATCGCGCCACTGCGGAACGTCTGATCGATTGGCTGCTTGCGCAGCACGAGGTCGAACGTGTGCTGTATCCGGCTTTGCCAAGCGACCCAGGTTATTCAATTTGGCAGCGCGACATGAGCGGAGCGAGCGGCCTGTTCGGAATCGTGCTGAAACCCGATGCAGGCGGTGCCCGCCTCGACGCGCTCGTCGACGCGGTTCGCTTATTCGGCCGCGGCTATTCGTGGGGCGGGCATGAAAGCCTGCTGATTCCCGTGTTTCCAGAGCGCAGCGTCGGTGCGTCTGCGTATCTCGGCCGTCTGTTTCGAATCTCGGCCGGGCTCGAAGATGTCGACGATCTGATCGCGGATTTGCAGCTTGGCTTTTCAGCGTTGCGCGCGACCGCGACGCAGCGTTAGGTCTGCAGCGCTTAGGGCGCGCTGCTCACGCGCGGCTTTTGCTTTCGGTTGGCCATCAGACGATCGAACAGCCACCGTGGCATCCAGCGCAGCAGCGTAGTCACCCAGCCCATTTGCCACGGAATCGTTTGATACCGCACTCCCGCGAGGATCGCGTCGGCCGCGCGTTCGGCGAATACGTCGACGTCGATTAAAAAAGGCATCTGATACGGATTCTTCTGTGTCATCGCGGTGCGTATGAAACCAGGTGAGATGGTGACGACTTTGATGCCGTACTTCGCCATCTCGACACGCAGACTTTCGCAGTAAATAATCGCAGCCGCTTTTGATGCGCAGTAGGCATCCGACCCCGGAAGTCCGCGCACACCAGCCACGCTCGCGATGCCGACCAGCGTGCCGCGTCGCGCAGCCTTCATGCCCGCAATAAACGGATGGAACGTAATTGCCATGCCGAGCACGTTGGTGTCGAGCACTCGCGCAAACTGCGCGAGGTCTTCATAAAACTCTGTCTTTACGCCGACCGAAATGCCCGCGTTGGCGATCACGATGTCGATCGGTCCGACCTCCGCCTCGAACGCGTTGGCCGCACTGATCAATGCGTTTGTGTCCGTGACGTCTGCGACGTACGTGTGATGTTTTCCCGGAAGAGCGGCCTCGACCGCGTCGAGCGCGTCGCCGCGCCGCGCCACCAATCCGAGGCACGCCCCGCGCTTTGCAAACTCGGAAGCGAGCGCTGCGCCGATCCCGCTGGAAGCGCCAGTGATGAAGACTTTCACTCGCGGCGCGAAAGCAATTGCATGCGCCTAAAACAACTCGTGCAGCGCCACAGGGGGCAGCAACGATGCGATGCTATTTCTTGCGTTCGGCGCGGGCACGCTGGATCAATGCATCGAGAACCACCACGCTGTTCTCACGCGAACCCGCCATCGACGGCGCGGTGACGTACTTGCCATCGACCGCCATGCTCGGCGTGCCGTCAACTTTGTAGCTGCGCCACAGCTGCCCGGCGCGGTTCGCACGGGCGCCGACCGAAAACGAGTTATAGGCATCGAGCCACTGCTTGCGATCGATGCCGTTGGTCGCCATGAAGTCGGCAATTTCCTCCGGCTTCAGCATCGGCATCCTCTTTACCTGAACCGCTTCGAACACCTTCGAGTGCAGCTCGTTTGTTTTGCCCAACGCTTCCAGCGTGTAATAGGTGCGCACGTGTGGAACGCTCTTATCGTCCCACGAAATCGGAACGCGGCGGTATTCGACGTCGGCGGGAAGAGTCTTCTTCCACGCCTGCAAGGTCGGTTCGTACGCCATGCAGTGCGGGCACGAGTACTGGAAGAACTCGACGACCTCGATCTTGTTGCCCGACTCGACCGGTTGGGCCGGTGTCACGAAGCGGAAATCCTTGCCTTCCTGCATTTGTCTTGCCGATTGCGCCAGCGCGGCTTGCGCAGCGACAAACAAACCCGGGCTGAGAACGATGGTTGTCAATAACTTGCGGCGGCTGCTGAACATTCTTGCTCTCCACACTGGAAATTCTTCGACGTTACGGATGCGACTGCGGTCGTGCATCAATATTGCAATAGAACGCATTTCAGACACCGTGCGATGACAGGGGTTCGACCCGCTATTTCAGACGAACGAGCTGAACGTCGATGCCGTTTTCAGCCATTGTCTTGCGGATCCGGTTGACGTCCTCGAGGTTGCCATAAGGTCCTAGACGCACGCGATAGAGCGTGTTGCCGTCTTGCTCGCGGGGAAAGACTTTCGCATCGAAACCCAGCAGCGCCAGGCGCGCCCGCATCGAGTCAGCGTCGTCGGGCGTTCTAAACGCCCCGGCCTGCAACAGAAAGCGTGAATCCTCGGCCGGGAACACGTTGCCCTTTTCCGCGGGCGGAGGTGCCGCCTTCGGGTCGGTGGCAGGATCGCTCTTGGGGGGTTCCGGTGCGACCACTTTCGCTGGAACTTGGCTGTAAAGCGACTTGTTTGGATCGGGCAGTTGACCGCCTGCCGATGGCGGCAGCACGCTTTCGCTGGCCGGTCGCACTTTGTTGACGAACGGTACTGGCGCATTGGTGATGAACAGGGCGACCGCGACCGCAATCGCGAGCCCGAGCACCAGTCCAGCGATGAAGCCGACCAACGTCGTACCGCGTTGGACTGAACGTTGCACCATCAAAGGTCTCATTTCTGTCAGCAAACGAATCCTTAACCGACCCGGTATCCGCAATTCACATGCGCTGGGGCGCTGAAACGCCGATCAGTCTCAGGCCGTTGGCAAGCACCTGGCGTGTAGCCAGCAACAACGCGAGCCGTGCATTGCGAGCCGCAGCATCATCAACCAAAACGCGCTCAGCATTGTAGTAGCCGTGAAAATCCGCGGCGAGCTCTCGGAGGTACGAGGCAACCTGATGCGGCGCGAGCTCCGCCGTCGCGGCGGCGATCACCGTGGGATAGGCGGCGAGCCGACTCATCAGCGCTCGTTCCCGCGCGCTTTGCAACGGTGCCAGGTCGGCGCGCGGTCCAGCTGCCACGTCGGGACGCCCGAACCCTTTTTCTTCCGCCTGCGCGAACACTGAGCAGACGCGGGCGTGGGCGTACTGCACGTAATAGACCGGGTTCTCCTCCGACTTCGAGATTGCCAGGTCGACGTCGAACACAAACTCGGCATCGGCCTTGCGCGACACCAGAAAAAAACGCGCCGCATCGCGACCAACCCAGTCGAGCAGATCATGGAGCGTGACATAGGTGCCTGCGCGCTTGCTCATCTTTACTTCTTCGCCGCCCTTGGTGATGCGCAGCATCTTGTGCAGCAGATAGTCCGGAAATCCTTGCGGAACGGTCACGCCCAGCGACTGGGCTGATGCCTGCAGTCCGGCGCGCACTCTCGCCACGGTTCCATAGTGATCGCTGCCTTGCACGTTGATCACCTTGTCGAAGCCGCGCTGCAGCTTCGTGATGTGATAGGCCACATCGGGCACGAAGTAGGTATAGCTGCCGTCGGACTTTCGCATCACGCGATCCTTGTCATCGGCGGGCGGTCCACCGAGCCCGCCGCTGACGTCGATTGCCGAGGTTTTAAGCCACATCGCGCCTTCGTGCTCGTAGGCCATACCGGAAGCTGCAATGGCATCCACGGTCGCCTGGACTTTATGCTCGCTGTACAGCGAAGATTCCAGAAAAAAGCTGTCGAAACGAATCCCGAGCGCTGCCAGATCGTGATCCTGCTCGTTTCGCAGGTACGCCACGGCGAAGCGTTGAATTGCGTCGAGGTCCTCGACATTCCCGCTTGCAATCAACGCGGCGCCCTCGCGCTCCACCGTGGCGTGTGCCAGGTAATCGCGCGCGATCTCGCTGATGTATTCGCCGCGATAGCCGCCTTCCGGAAAGGCCGCAGTTTCGCCGGCGAGTTCACGTGCGCGCGCTTGAACCGATAGCGCCAGATTTGCGATCTGCACGCCGGCATCGTTGTAATAGAACTCGCGTGTGACCTGCCACGCCTGCGCCGCAAGCAGGTTGGCGATTGCATCGCCCAGCGCCGCCTGCCGAGCGTGACCCAAGTGCAGGGGCCCGGTCGGATTGGCGGACACGAACTCGACCATGACTCGCTCGCCCTCGTGCGTGCGTGTGGTTCCGAAACAATCTCGTGCGTCGAGCACCGTGTGCACCACGCGGTGCTTTGCCGCTGCAGTCAGCCGAAGATTTATGAAGCCTGGGCCCGCAATCTCGACAGCGTCAACCAACTCAACCGAATCAGGGTTGTCGCGCAGCGCGGACACAATAGCCTCAGCCACCTCGCGCGGATTTTTCTTCTGTGACTTTGCGATCTGCAGCGCAACGTTGGTCGCAACATCCCCATGCGCTTCGATTTTCGGTCGTTCCAGAGTGACCGGCACCGGCGCTACCCCGATGCTTACAAGCGCCGCGTCAATCAGACGGATCAATTGTTGTTGTTGTTCTGCAAGCATGTTGACGCGCTACAAAGCCGGCGATTCTACCGGCCGCGGCTGTGTCACCTCACTAGAATGTAACCATGATCCGCAGTGAACTCGACCATATCGTCGTTGCATGCGCCGACTTGGACACCGGCATCGATTACATCGAACAGCAAGTGGGTGCACGCCCGAGCCCTGGGGGTTCGCATGTCGCGATGGGCACCCACAACGCGCTGCTGAAACTTGGGCCGCGCAGCTACCTGGAAGTAATCGCAATCGATCCGAATGGCGCGCCGCCTTCGCGGCCGCGCTGGTTTGCGCTCGACGAGCCCGAGATGCAGGCGCAGCTGGCGGTGGCTCCGCGGCTGATCACATGGGCGGTGCGCTGCGAATCACTGGCAACTGCGTGCGCGCGCGTGTCCGACCTCGGCGAGATCATGTCGATGCAGCGTGGCCTGTTTCGCTGGAAAATCGCGGTCCCCGATAGTGGCGCTTTGCCGTGGGGCGGCATCCTGCCAGCCGCGATTCAGTGGCTTCCTGACGAAGGCGACCCGACGACCACACCGCATCCCTGCGGCACACTCGCCGACAGTGGGTGCGAGTTGGTACGGCTGCAGCTGTCACACCCCGCCGCTGTTCTAGGCTCGAGCGGCATCGTGGGCATGTTCCGAGGCTTGAAAATCGTTGGACCGGTAGACCTGACTCCAGGGCCCAAGATGCTGGCTGCCACCATTCGCACGCCAGTGGGCGAAATCGTACTGCGCTAGTGACCGATGAGTTTCAGCACCGGCACGACGCCACCGGTTTCGATACCGCGATAATTACGAATCGGCGGGCAGTCATAGACGGCGAGCGGAGTTCCACTCGGATCGTCGAGCAGATCAAGTTGTTCCAGTACTTCAACGGTTGCCGCGTTCACTGCGCGTGAGTTGCCATCTGCAATCCGTATTGCAATCCCGAGGCCTTGCGACCGGACTCCGATCGCCTGCATACCGTCGGCGCCTACCTTGCTAATCCAGTCGCCACGGCCGCTTTGCATAATTGCCAGGTCCGCGCGGCGCGTGCCCGAAACGAGGTCGGGATGATGGGCCATTGCGAATGTGATCGCCTTCGATTCTGGCGTCTCTTCTGCAGCAATCCATGCATACAACTCGGCGAGGCGCTTCAGAGGCATCGCAAAGTTCGGCGCGCTGCAACCGTCGATCGCCTGCGCCAGCGTGTCCCCGTGCGCAAAACGCGATGCCGTGGTGCGGATGCGCTGCTGCAGTGGGTGTCCGCTGTCCAGATAATTCTCGACCGGGAGCCGGTGCAGGCGGCAGTAAGCCAAAAAGCCGGCATGCTTGCCAGAGCAGTTGTGATGCAGCGAGCTCCATGCAACGCCAGTGGGCGCAGGTGTCTCGGTCGCTGCAAAATAGCTTGGAGCATGACATCCGCACTGCAACGCCGACTCGTCCAGTCCGACGCGGGCCAGGATGCGTTGCACGACCGATACGTGCACGGCTTCTCCATTGTGACTGGCGCACATCAGCGCCAGCTCGTGCGAGCCAAAGCCGTAGTGCGCCAGCCCGCCGTCTTCAACAAACGGTAGTGCTTGCAGCGGTTTCAGCGAGCTGCGTGTGAAGTTGATCGACTCGGGATCACCGGCCGATGCGACCAGCCGGCCGTTGGTGTCAACGACGGCGATCGATCCGTAATGCACGCATTCGGTGGTTCCGCCACGCGTGGTCTCGACCAGGGGAACGTGACGCGGGCTCATGCGGCGCCTGCGCCGCGGAAAACGTTTACGCCGGCAGGGGGCCCGCGGCGCCTGGTTCGGCGGCAGCTTTCAGCCGTGCCGAGATTTCCTTGCGATAACGGTTTAAATCCTGCACCGATGTGAAAGTGCGCTCGAACAGCAGCGACAGGTTGTGCAGAATCCGCTCGACGACCTTTGTCTCCCATTCTTTATCGAATCTTATTTGTTCATCGAGCCAGTGTTCGAGCCAGCCCGGGTCGGGGAGGCGCGATTGTACGGTGTCATGCGGAAAAAGCGACTCGTTTACGTGCAGATTGGTAGGGTGCAGCGCCTTGTCTGTGCGCTTCGCCGAAGCCATTAGCACGCCAATTTTTGCAAACGCCGCGCGCGCTGTGTCGCCGAGTTCTCCCAGCGACTTCTTCATGTAGCGCAGGTAAGCGCCACCGTGACGCGCCTCATCTTGTGACAACAACCGATAAATAACCTTGATCACCGGTTCGGTATGCCAGTCCGACGCGCGGCGATACCAGTGGTTCAACCGAATCTCTCCGCAAAAATGCATCATCAGAGTCTCGAGCCGCGGTGCCGGGTCAAATTCGAATCGCACCGCATGCAGCTCGTCCTCGCTTGGCACCAGGTCAGGCCGAAAGCGCCGCAGGTACTCCATCAGCACCAACGCGTGTTTTTGCTCTTCGAAAAACCACACCGACATGAACGCGGAGAAGTCAGAATCGCCGCGGTTATCACGCAAAAACATTTCGGTTGCGGGCAGCGCTGACCACTCCGTGATGGCATTCATCTTGATCGTCTGCGCCTGCTCCTCGGACAGCTTGCCGGCGTCGAAATCGCCCCATGGAACGTCAGTTTCCAGGTTCCAGCGGACCGATTCGAGCGATCTGAACAATTCCGGGTACAACAGGGGGGCCATCGGGCTCTCCACGCTGCCGCAAAATGGGCCGCGTAACAGTTATTCGGGGTGATACACCACTCGCCGTCCCGGAGCAAACGGCATGCGCGACACTATCCAACGCCCGCACCACGCTTATCGTCGGTAATCAAGGCGTAGGCCGAGTGGTTGTGAATTGACTCAAAATTCTCAGCTTCAACCGTATAGGCCAGGATTCTCGCGTCCTTGTTGAGTGCCAACGCGACGTCACGCACGACATCTTCAACGAATTTAGGATTGTTGTAGGCACGCTCGGTCACGTATTTTTCGTCAGGGCGCTTTAGCAGCCCCCAAAGCTCGCACGAGGCGGCGTCTTCGGCGATTCGAATCTGTTCTTCCACCGTTACCGAGCTGGCCAGCTCGGCGGTTATCGAGATATGCGAGCGCTGGTTATGCGCGCCAAAGTCCGAAACTTTCTTGCTGCAGGGACACAGGCTCGTTACGGGGACCACAACCTTCTGCCGAAAGCGCGGTGCTGCGCCTCCGGTCTCCGCCGTAAAGGTCAATTGATAGTCCATCAGGCTTTCAACGCCGGAAACGGGCGCGGTCTTGCGCACAAAAAACGGTAACCGCATTTCGATGTACCCGCGGCGTGCATCGAGGCGCTCGACCATCCGGGCAAGCAGGCCGGTGACCGATGTCATTGATAAAGGTTCGGCATCACTTTGCAGCACATCGATAAAACGCGACATGTGCGTGCCTTTTTGATCGGCCGGCAAAGCGACGTACATATCGATTGAAGCGACTGATGGCTGCGGGCCGAATGCACTCGCTACGTGTACCGGATACGTCAACGACTTGATGCCGACCCGTTGAATGACCAGATTCCGCGCGTCAGCGCTCGACTGTACGTCGGGCAGAAAAAGGTCATCGGCAGCGTTCATTCAGATACGCCCGGTCAGCGGGCGTCGAGCAGGCGCTCGATCTGGCTCGTTACCGCTTTGTCCAGCGGCGCGGTGTCGCTTGGGAACTGCGCCACAACCTTGCCATTGCGATCGATCAAGTATTTGTGAAAGTTCCACTTCGGCTGCCCGCTGGACTTGGCGAGAGCAACAAAAAATGGGTTGGCCGAAGGGCCAGCCACCGACGATTTGGCGAACATCGGAAACTTGACGCCGTAGGTGTTGAAGCAGAAATCGGCGATGTCCTTGTTGCTGGCCTTCTCCTGGTTCCCGAAGTCA
>JACCYC010000252.1 GCA_013696665.1 Burkholderiaceae bacterium
CGCCTGCAACGCGCTGGTCTCATCACGTATGCGCGCGGCAATCTCGTAGTCATCGATCGTGCGGGACTGGAGGCGCGCTCGTGCGAGTGCTACCGCGCCATCAAAGCGCGCTATGGCGCGATACTCACGCAACCGTAAGGAATCATGAAGGCACTTAACTACGCGCGTGTCTCGTGCGGCGCTCGGCTCGCTCACGTACTGGCGCTGCCGGTGCCGGACTCCAACGCACGCATCGATCTCGTTCGGGCAAGTCGGTCGAACTGACCTTCACTGTGGACCGCACCGGAGCGTTTGTCTTTCTGTGCGACAACTTCTGCGGTGACGAGCTCGACAAGATGACCGGCACACTGATCGTTGCGCGCGTGTAGAGGCTTTCAGCGGAACGTCGGAAACATCCTCCGGCCCGTCGATCACCAGTTCAGGCAGGCCATTGAACAGCTTGAGTTGGCCCTTGACGTACCCGTAGCTGCGCCCCGGCCGCGTCACTGTCTTGCTGCCTTCCGTTCCGTGAGAGAGATAGCGCTGCGAAAGCAGCGCAAGCAGCGCCTGTCCCTTGGGCACCTCGATGTCGGGAATGAATATTGAGAACGGCTGTGCAACCGAACCAATGTTCACCAGAGCTTTGCGGCTGCCCAAGCGGCGGAACTCGCTGAACTCGTCGAACACGGTGGCTGACTCGTTGCAGCCCGGCATCCCCACCAGAGCTTCGAAGTCGACGCGCGGGTTCAGTGCTTTAGAACCGATCGACTTAGCGCGGCGGTAATCGTCGATCAACTCGGCTCGCAACGACCACCAGCAGCCCAACGCTGCATAGTTGCGCTGCTCCGATCCGTGGACGGCAACCTGGTCCCACAGGCCCGCACGGCGGCTCTGTGCCAGCCGCTCCGCTGCAAGGTAGCGGCGGTGGTAGTCACGCGTGCGCACATTGCCGTACTTGCAGAAGTACGGGCTGTAGCGGTCTTCGATCATGTGCTGCTGAAAGTCTTCGCGTCGACGAACACCAGCGCCAGCAGACGACCGTAGTTGTCGCGAAAGCGTGAAAGGTCGATCTGCACGCCGGCGCCCTGCGGCGCATCGAAGTCGAGTGTGATCGTCTTGCCTGCGGTAAACATCGTGGCCGCATGCTCCGACGTCTTCTTGCCCCACGGCGTGAGCGGCTTGTCGCCACCCGCCTGCGATTCTTCGGCGTCGAGCGCCTGAATGCGCACCGCTTCTGACTTGTCACCTATGAGGACGCGAACGGTGTCGCCATCGACTGGGCGTTCGACCTGAAAAAAACCTGTAAGCGCGCGTTTTCCATAGCCGACTCTGTTCCGTTACCGGTTCTTAACAGCGCCAGATGTCAGGTTTGCGACGCGGTGGCGGCTCGAGTGAATCGAAGAGTCACGGTTCGTGACCCGCGAAGTGCATCAACCTTCTCCCCATTTGAACTCGCGCGCCTTCGCGAATGCCTTCGCAAAGGGAAAAACCCGCCGGGGCGAAGACGAAGATCGTCGAACCGTGCGATCGCCAGGCTGATCGCGCTTGGGCTGCCGGGATGGTGGGTACCGCTGCTGAAATTCTGGTTCACGATTTCCCACGTGCTCCTGGCGCGGGGTTTTTTAGCTTGTCGAGCGATGCTCGCGTGCCTGCGACCTGCCTACTCCAACGCGCTCATCGGTTCCGTCTCAGGAATGCGTATTGCTAATGCGAAGGCTCTCACCAGGAGAACACGCATGAAAAAGCTGATGATTATCTTCGCGATGGCATTGAGTTTAGTGGCATGCGGTACGACGAGTTCGCCCGGCGGCGGGGGTGTACAGCAGGACAACGTCAAGCCCTGATCGGCTTTAGGTGCGCAGCCCTCTGCGCGAACTAAAACGCTGCGCGCATCCTTTCGTCGCGGCCGATGGCTGCGACCAAGCCTTGACGCACCGCTCGGCACGAATAACAACGCACTACTCGGCGGCGGAATTTTCGAAGCTTATCGATGCGTTGAATCGCGTGGGTGAATCAGATGAGCGTTGAGCGGACTTGTGGTGTTACGCAGAGGGTTGATGGCGTAGCTCCCGCAAAACTTCCGCAGACTTGCGGGTGTTTTGCGTGAGTTCAAAGTATTAATTGATTGGTGGCCAAGGGCGGAATTGAACCACCGACACACGGATTTTCAGTCCGCTGCTCTACCAACTGAGCTACTTGGCCTTGAGATGCTGGGCGGCGCGCGCTCGTAAGATGCCGCCGTCGCGAAGGGTGCGGAGTATAGCGATAGCTTGAACGATCCAGCGCTGTGGGACTGCATAATCCCCAGCCTCAATGAGTAAACCCTTTTTCGACGTCGCCATTGTCGGCACCGGCATTCCCGGACTTGCGGCAGCGCTCGGACTAGCGCAGCAGGGGCTGGCGGTCGCGCTGATCGGGCCGCCTGCCAATCCGTATGTGCCAACGCCCGAGGCCCCGTTCGACCCGCGGGTGTATGCGGTTTCACCCGCTTCCGTAGCGCTTTTGGAGCGGCTGGGTGTGTGGGCCAGCATCGATCCGCAGAGGTTCTGTCCAATCGAACGCATGCGCGTGTTCGGTGACCAGGGCGACGAATTGGCGTTTGACGCCTACGGTGCGACCGTGGAGCGGCTCGCCACCCTTGTCGAAGAGGCAGAGCTTTTGCGTGGTCTCGATGCAGCGTGCGGATTTCAGCCTGCGATCAAGCGCTTTCGGCGTTCATTTGTTTCTTTCATTTCGCAGACTGACAGTGCGGGCATCAGTCTGGAAGATGGCAGCGAGATCCAGGCGAAGCTGTTAGTTGGAGCCGACGGCGCCGACTCGTCGGTGCGCGCGGCAGCGGGAATCAATGCATCGATCAAATCGTATGAACAGGCTGCGCTCGTTGCCAACTTTGAGTGCGCGAAGCCGCATCAGAACGTGGCATCGCAATGGTTCACCGACGAAGGCGTCGTTGCACTGCTGCCGCTGCCCGGCAACCGCGTGTCGCTGGTGTGGTCTGCGCCTGTCGATCTCGTGCCTGAGCTCCTCGCATTGAGCGCAGAGCATTTTGCAGCGCGCGTTGGGCAGCACTGCCCGTCGTCCGGTGCATTGGTCTTGATCGGCGGTGTATATAGCTTCCCGCTGCGGCGGGTGACCGTGTCAAATCTGATCGCCGCGCGCATCGTCTTGGTGGGTGACGCCGCGCATGTGATACATCCACTTGCCGGCCAAGGCCTTAATCTTGGACTCGGCGATGTGGCTTTGCTGCTGGAGCTCGCGCGGACGCGCGAATCATTTCGCGATGTGGCTGACCAGGTGCTGCTGCGGCGTTACGAGCGGGGTCGTGCGGAAGCGGTCGGCGCGATGCGCTTCACCACCGATTCTCTGGCGCGTCTATTTGCTGTCGACGACCCCTTTGTGCGACGCGTGCGAAACGTCGGAATGACGGTCGTTAACCGTCTGGGTCCGCTGAAAAACGCCCTAATTCGCCAGGCGCTCGGTTGAACTGGATCAGCGGTCGGCGGTCTACTCTGGCGAGCTGATTTCACTCGCTACACTGCACCTCGCTGGTCGGCAATGAATGCCGCTCGGCGCTGTCGGAGAAGACATGAACCACTGGATCGGACGCGTTGGCGTCGTCGCACTATCCCTCTGCTGCTCGATGGCAGTGGCCCAAAGCACGGCGAAACCCGGCGACAGCAAGAAGACGGCGGCCGCGGGGAGTCCGGAGGCTCAGGTGGCGATGCGTTTCACCGAGAAGTCCGGCGGGCAGAAGCCCGATCAGGTCTTCAAAGGTCGGGGCAACTTGTACGAGGTGCTGATCGGTGGCCAGATCTATTACGTGGACCCTGAAGTGACCTTCGTTCTTGCGGGTCGGATGTTTGACCCCGCTACGCGCGAAGACCTGACCCAGAAACGACTGGACGTTGCGTTAAAGGTCGACTTCAAATCGCTGCCACTGGATCGCGCGGTAAAAACGGTGCGTGGTGATGGGTCACGCACCCTGGTGACGTTCGAGGATCCGAACTGTGGCTTTTGCAAGCGCCTGTGGCAGAACATGGCCGAGCTGAAGAACGTGACGATCTACACGTTCCTTTATCCAATCCTGTCGCCGGACTCGATGGATAAATCGAAGGCGATCTGGTGCTCGAAGGATCGCGCGGCAAGCTGGGATGAGTACATGGTGCAAAACAAGGCGCCGCCGGCAGCGGGCGCCGATTGCAAGACACCGCTTGAACAGAACGTTGCGCTGGGCCGCGAGCTTGGAATCAACGGTACGCCGACGATTGTGTTTGCCGACGGCGCACGCTCGGCCGGCGCAATGACAGTCGCCACCATCGAGCAGCGTCTGGCAGCACTTAAGAAGTAACTAGACCTTTATCAACAGTGATTCGGGTGTGGTGCCTTTGGGCACCAGCACCCACGCGCTGGTCTCGTATCTCTGTCGTCCGGCGCGTTCACCGGCCGCGGCACCGAACCCCCAAAAGAAATCGAAGCGCAGCGGACCGCGGATTGCGCCGCCGGTGTCTTGCGCCACCATCGGGCGCACCAACGGGGCTTTCGAGTCCGGATCAGTGGTCGCCAGGACTACCGGTGCACCGAGCGGAACAAAGCGCGCATCTGCAGCAACTGAGTAGCCGGCTGTGAGAGGTACGCCCAGCGCGCCAAGCGGTCCGGCGGTCGCATTCCCGAGCGGCAACTCGCGAAAGAAAACATAGCTCGCGTTTTGATCAAGCGCCTCCTTCAGGCGTGCGGGGTTGCGCCGTGCCCACGCTTTAATGCCCTGCATGGATGCCTGGTCGAGTGTCAGCTGCCCTTGCTCTACTAGCCAGCGTCCGAGCGATCGATAGGGGTGGCCATTTTGATCGGCATAACCCACGCGCACCGTGCTGCCATCGTTGAACTGCACTCGCCCCGAGCCCTGTATCTGCAGAAAGAACGCGTCGATTGAATCGTCAACCCACAGCAGCTCATGCCCGGTCAACGCATTCGCGGATGTAATTTCGCCACGAGTGGGGTAGGGAACAATGCGACGCCCCTGAAGCTTGCCGCGCAACCGCATATTCGAAAGCTCGGGGTAAACGGACGCGAGATCGACCACGATCAGATCGTCCGGGACGCGATATAACGGCACCGGGTATTTGGCGGAGCGCACCCGGCTTCCGCGCAGCAGCGGTTCGTAGTAGCCGGTTACCAGACCGCCTCGGCTCGCGCGGGCGTCCGATCGATTGTCGCCGTCGGCTTGTCGCGTGCCGATGCCATACACGTCGAAGCGTGTGGCAAAAAAGTCTCGCACCGCATTGGGGTTGCGCGCATCGACCGCCAGTGTTTGTGCGCACACGTCACGCCATGCGTCGCGTCGCGCTACGGCGCTGCACGAGTTTAAAAACGCCGGCCAGACAGCGCTCCAATCAGTTAATGAGATCCCAGGTAGAGCGCTGAACGCTGTCAGGGTGTAAGTCGCTCGAGTTTCGGCGTCCGCAGGCGACAGCCTGGCGTCGGGCGAGGGTGCAGGCCGGGGCGAGGTGAGGGCGGGGGCGGGCAAGGACGGTGCCGCTGCCGGCGGAAGCGGCGGCGGAGTGGCTGGTGCTGGCCCGATGATTGTTGGCGGGGGTGCCGTGGCGCATGCAGCCACCCACAGGACCACCAGCGCGCCGCTAAACTGCCTTAATAGATGTTTGAGCCCAACCATGATCTTGATTCTGCTTGAAGCGGCGCTGGCTGGAGCGCTGCTGGTCTTCATCGTCTGGTGGACGATGTTCCACAAGCCAAAAAAGAAGGACTAGTGCAGCGCGCTTGGTTTTGATAATACAAATTCGGGGATATTGGCTTCGAAGTGAGTGCCGTCGACGCCGACGCAGTGATAGGTACCCCGCATCGAGCCCACTGGCGTTTCAAGAGGGCAGCCACTGGTGTATTCGAACGCCTCACCGGGTTCGAGCACCGGCTGCTCACCCACGACGCCGTCACCTTCGACTTCCTCGACCTTGTTATTCGCGTCTGTGATGATCCAGTGGCGCGAGAGCAGCTGCGCTTTCGCATCGCCGGTGTTCTTGATCGTCACCGTGTACGCGAACATGAAGCGTTCTTCGGACGCATCCGAGTAGTCGGGCAGGAACTGCGGGCGCACGCTCACCGCGAATTGGTACTTGGCCATTGGGCAGTCGTCGATCTGTCGGAGGGCTGACCCTTAGAATAAACGCATCCGACGAGGTTCCGATGACGACAAGAAACTACCGAATCGCCCCCAGCATTTTGTCTGCAGATTTTGCACGGCTGGGCGAAGAGGTCAAGGCGGTCGTTGCTGCAGGGGCCGACTGGATTCATTTTGATGTGATGGATAACCATTATGTGCCGAACCTGACGATCGGCCCATTGGTATGCAAAGCGATTCGCCCGCATGTGAAGGTGCCGATCGACATTCATTTGATGATCAAGCCGGTCGATCGCATCATTCCAGACTTTGCCAACGCCGGCGCCAATATCATCACTTTTCATCCCGAAGCCTCTGATCACATCGATCGCACGCTGTCGCTGATTCGCGAATCGGGCTGCATGGGTGGCCTCGTATTTAACCCGGCAACACCGCTGACCTACATGGATCACGTCATGGACAAGCTCGATGTCGTGCTGTTGATGTCGGTCAACCCGGGTTTTGGCGGGCAGGCGTTCATCGCCGAGTCATTGCACAAGGTCGCCGCGGCGCGTGCCAAGGTCGATGCGTATAAACGAACGACCGGCCGCGAAATTCTGATCGAAATCGACGGCGGCGTGAAGACAGACAATATTGGCGAGATCGCGCGCGCCGGGGTCGACGTCTTCGTCGCGGGTAGCGCTATTTTTTGCGCCCCCGATGCGGCTGGCGACTACACGGGCGTAATGCGTCAATTCCGCGAGAACCTGCGCGCTTCAGCAGTGGCATGAGTGTCGGCTTTGCCGCGCGCGCTGTCTTGATCGACCTGGATGGCACGCTGGTGGATTCCTTACCCGACATTGCGTGCGCCGTGAATGCGATGCTTGCCGACCTGGGCCACAGTGCGCTGACCGTTGAGCGTATCGCCACATACGTCGGCAAGGGCATTGATGTCCTGGTGCACCGTGCGTTGACGGGCACGATGGACGATGCTGCTGCGGTTCCGCTGTTCGAACGCGCACGGCAGTCGTTTTATCAGCACTACGGCGCCGTCAACGGCAACGAGTCGCGCGTATTTGCGGAAGTGCGCGAGGCACTTGAAGACCTGCGTTCGAAGCAGCTGAAGCTCGCATGCGTAACCAACAAGCCGCGAGAGTTCACGTTTCAGCTGCTCCACAAAACCGATTTGCGCGGGGCGTTTAATTTCATTGTGAGCGGTGATGACATTCAGCAGAAGAAACCGCATCCCGAGCCGATGCTGCATGCATCCAAGCTGCTAGGGGTCGCAGCGGTCGATGCAATTGCAATTGGCGACTCGGAAAACGATGTGCTTTCGGCGCAGGCTGCCGGCTGTCGCGTGATCGTCGTTGAGACGGGATACAACGAGGGACGATCACTATCGGAGCTCAATGCCGATGCTATAGTCCCTTCGCTCCTTGACGCGGCCCGCCTTATCAAGCTGCAAACAGACTGAGTACACATTCCGATGTCGTTATCCTGCAAGATCAGCCGGCATTTTTCCGGGGGCGTTGCCCGGGGAGCCTGGCTTTGGCGCCGCTGCACCCGCAGCTAGACGCATCTGATGCCGTGATCTCACGGCTTCCTTTTTCACCGCCGCTTCTTTGCGGCACCTCAATTCAACAGCAATCGGTGACAACGTGACCGAACTGGAATTCAAGGCACTCGCCGCGCAGGGGTACAACCGCATTCCATTGATCGCCGAAAGCTTCGCCGATCTTGAAACGCCGCTATCGCTTTATCTGAAGCTTGCCAAT
>JACCYC010000283.1 GCA_013696665.1 Burkholderiaceae bacterium
TCAGCGGCGAGCACTCGGTGATCTATGCGTCGGGCGGAGAGGTCTACCTCGAAGATCTGGGTTCGACCAACGGCACCACGGTCAACGGTCAACCGGTCAAGAAGCACCTGCTGCAAAGCGGAGACTCGCGCGAGATTGGCAAGTACCGACTCAAATTTCTGGCCGATGGTGCGACCGGTACCGAAGGCGAAGTCGACATCGACACCTCGCAGCCGCTGCGCCGCGAGTTCTACGGTCCGGGCCCCGCGACGATTCAGATCAGACAGCCTGGCGGTGGCGCCGAAGAAGGTCCGGCGGCAGCATCGATCAAGATACTCAATGGCGCCAACGAAGGCCGGGAGCTGCAACTCGTCAAAGCGCTGACGACGATTGGCCGACCAGGTCATCAGGTCGCGGTGATCACGCGGCGTCCGACGGGCTACTTCATCGCGCACGTCGAAGGCGAAGTGTTTCCGACGATCAACGGTGTCAATCTCGGCTCCGCGGCACATCCGCTGAAGAACAACGACGTTATCGAACTCGCAGGCGTGCGCATGGAATTCGCGAACGCGCCCGCAGTACAAGCCGCAGCTTGAGCAGCGACAACTCATCCAACTGGATGAGCCGCGCACGGCGAGGCATACCGTGACAAAAACCGGCAGCTTCAAGTGACGATGCACGTCAGGGAACGCGGGAATTAGCCGCGAAATCCGCGCCACTCACCTTCAAACGCCCTGGCACAGAACTTGGAGTAGGTAAGTACATCGGCATGGGGCCGTATGTTTGTCTGACTCTTTTGGAGAGCTCTCAATGATTAAGAACCAAATCGCCCGCGCACAACGCGGCTTTACGCTGATCGAATTGATGATCGTGGTTGCGATCATCGGTATCTTGGCAGCCATCGCCATTCCGCTGTATCAGGACTACGTGACGCGTTCGCGCTGGTCGGACAACTTCCAGACCGTCGGCCAACTGAAACAGGCGATTGCGGAATGTGTTCAGAATCAGGCTGGCTCGTTTACCGCGCCAATGGACTGTGGCGTAATGCCAGGAACGGCTACAACGGGTTTGATAGGCGGCGGTTACTTGCCGGCCGGTGCCGTGGCTCCGACGGGTAAGTTTCTAACCTCCGTTGCTACGACGGCCGGTACGGGGATGATCACGCTTACTGGCAATGCTCAGGCAGGAGCCTGTGCCGTGACTCTAACTCCAGTCACCAGTGCTGCCGCTGCCACAATTGTGTGGAATGCGGTCAATACCGTATGTGGTCGCACGAAAACCGGTATTGGTACGTAATCTCATAAGACTCATGAAAAAGGCCGGCTCTGCCGGCCTTTTTTATTGCCGATAAATAAGAATAGATATTGCGACGGAGGTGAAAAATGACTGCCGAAGCGTGCACCTCGTCTGGCTTCACGCTCATCGAGGTAATGGTCGTCGTCGCGATCGTGGGCATCTTGTCGGCAATCGCGATTCCACAGTATCAAGACTATGCAACCCGCGCGCGCTGGTCAGATAACGTACAAAGTGTGGCGCCACTCAAGCAATCGATCGCTGAATGCATGCAGAGCCGCAATCAAGTAAACCCGGCCCCGCCGTGTAACGCAATCGGTGCAGGCATCGGAACGGCTAGTGACTTGATTGGAGCCGGGTTTCTTCCAGCGGGCTCTGTGCCCGTCGCAACCTTCGGCGCAGTCAGGGTTACGGCCGCAGGGGCCATCGAGATCGTCGGGGCAGTTCAAGCCGGCAGTTGCACCGTTACCCTGACGCCGCAAAGCGCTATGAGTGCGGTTACGTGGACCTTCCAGAACACGGCGGGTGGGTGCAGCAGAGTGCGCACAGGGCTAGGCACATAGCCTCGCCTCGTGCGTAGCGACTTTAGGAGTTACAACAACAGCCCCTGTTCCCAGAATCGTGGAACTAGCCAGGCGCCCGGCTGGGTCTGTTGAAATCTCGACGCCCCTTTCGCCTGATCAGAGAAGCTTACTAACGCAAAGGCGCTCACGGAAACCGCGGCAAAAACCGCCAAGCCAAGGCTCACCAGGGGCTTCGACACGCTGTTGAGGTGCTCCACTGACTGCTGAGTGTGCACAATTGCCGCGAGCATTAACCCACTGGCCATCGCAAAGGCAGATTGGCTGACTGGCATCACAAGATTTCCATCCACCAGTCCGTTAGCTAACCCGACTCCAAACGCTAGCGCCGCCGGTACTACCGTTGAATCAATCGATGCCGCGCGACGCAAGGCTCGCAGCAGCAACACCAGGGCGAACAGCAGCAACAATAGCGCCGGGACACCCCATTCAGCGGCGACTTGCATGACCCAGTTGTGTGGGTGTGCCCCTACGCGATTGTCGAATGTTGCGAACTGCATCGGGCCAATGCCAAGCAACGGGGCCTCTGAAATGGCCTCCCAACTCATTCGCCACACCACTTCGCGAAACGTAAGCCCGGCCCAATCCCGCAGAGCGGCGGTTGCAACGCCGTCGGCGGTCGGCGGCGGGGATAGCCACGAGAGAGCGTAGAAGGTCAGTACACCTGCAACCGCCGTTGAGATGATCACAAGCGCCACCCGCCCCGAGTTGCGCCAGCCGAACAATAGTAGTGATGCTGGCAGTACGAGCACGTAAGCAAACCAAATGGCACGCGTCTGCAAGCCGACATTGATTGCCCAGATAAATGTGAGAACCACGATCGAGGCGATGCGCAAGAGCCGCTGTTCGCGGTGATCTGCCGCGATGTATGCGACGAAGGGAATCAGCAATGCATGTAACGCGCTCGGAAACCGCGGATTGGCGTATCCCAGGATCAGCACATCAATATCGATTCCCCGGTCGAGTGACACGGCGGCGGCGTATCGCGTCGCCACACCGAGTACATACCCCGTAGCCAGCAGCAGTGCGAACCAGCGCGCCCAGCGCGAATAACGCTGTACGTCGGCTGACACGACGGCTGCAGTAACCAATGCCAGAACGAGAAGCAGCGCCATGAGGCCGATTTCCGCGAATGCTGCCAGCACGAACTTGCTGCGGAGAGCTGAAAGAGCTCCAATCGCGAAGAACATCAGCGCCAGCAGCGGTATCCCACGAGCGACTACCTGTGTATTTCGGCGCTGTGTAACCAGATTCAAACAATATGCCGCAGCTGTAAGAGCCAACAGCACAACCTGCGCGGCACGTTGTTCGTTGTGCCAGGACTCAATCCACTTGAAACCGATAGTTGGCGCCGCAAGCAAATACACAAGCCATGAAAGCAGTATCAAAACAAGGAACCCACCCGCAGTGCCAGTGCGTTCGTCAATCGGTGCGGTGCTGTTGATGGAAAGAGGAGCGTTCACGCTGACTGTGGGTGCAACGCTGGAACCGGGCAATCACTGGTGCTTGTCTCATCAATGGGCACGGTGGTTCCGTCCGACCGCGAGTATTCGGGTAGCCACGTTTCAATGAAATGCAGCGCTGCCGTCCGAGAGGTGGCGTCGGTCGTTGCGATATGCCGCAGGATTGCTGCGACATCGGTAGCGAGGACCGCGCGTGCGTTGGCAACACGGAGTTTCGGATGCGGCGTATCGATCAGATTTTCGTCTTGACTGATCGTTTCTTCGAACAATTTTTCGCCGGCACGCAGCCCGGTGTATTCGATTCGGACGGTATCTTCTGAAAACCCGGAAAGCCGAATGATGTCCCGTGCGAGGTCTGCAATGCGCACCGGTTGGCCCATGTCGAGAACGAAAATCTGTCCTCCATCCCCCATCGATGCCGCCTGCAGAACGAGTTGCGATGCCTCGGGTATCGACATGAAGTACCGCGTCACATCCGGATGCGTCACGGTCAACGGCCCACCGCGTGCGGCTTGCTCCTGAAACTTGGGAATCACGCTGCCCGCGCTGCCGAGCACGTTTCCGAACCGGACAACGATCATCGCGGTCGACTGTGCGTCCTGCTGCAGTCCCTGGCAGACCATTTCGGCCAATCGCTTCGTGGCGCCCATCACGTTCGTTGGATTGACGGCTTTGTCGGTAGATATCAGCACGAAACGCTGCACGCCGTGCCGGACGGCTGTGCTTGCGACAACGTGTGTTCCGACAACGTTGTTCAGCACAGCCTGCCAAGCGTTCTGGTCTTCCATCAGCGGCACGTGCTTATACGCGGCAGCGTGAAAGATGATCGATGGGCGCATGTCGCGCACGATTTGATCCATGCGCTGCGCATCCTTTACATCGCCGATCAAAGCGATGATTGGAACCTCTGTAAACGCGCTGGCAAACTCTTCCTGCAGCCGATAAAGAGCGTATTCACTGTGCTCAACAAAAATGATCTTGCCTGGCTTGTAACGAGCGATCTGTCGACACAGTTCCGAACCGATGGAGCCTCCGGCTCCTGTTACGAGTACGGTGCGCTCAGCCAACAACGCTCGCACGGGTCCTGCATCGATCCACACCGGTTCACGGCCCAGCAAATCTTCCAGATTGATCTGCCGTACGTTCGACAGTGTCACGCGGCCGTTAATCAGATCAGCCACCGGCGGGACGGTCATGCCCTTGACGCCGGCTCGCAGACAGAGCGTTGCAGCACGCTGTCGCTCGACGGCGCTGCCGGTAGGAATCGCAATGATCGCGTTACGGCTCTGCAACTTTTCCGCCAGCGCTGGAAGTTGATCAAACGAGCCCAGCACCTTGTGCCCGAGGATCTCGCGTCCGTGCTTGCTGACGTCGTCGTCGAGCAAGCCTGCAACGCGCCACTCGGATGATGATTGCAGCTCTCGTACCAGCGACGCTCCCGCTCGGCCGGCGCCGAGAATCAGAACCGGCTTGCCGAGCGCAATCAGATCGCCGAATCTTTGCTTTTCGCGCCAGACGCGATATGCCGCGCGCGCTCCGCCCATCAAGAAAATTAAGAGTAGGGGGCTCAGCAGCATGACCGTTCGGGGGGGTGCGACACTCAGTTGCAACAGGTAAGCGACGAACGCCACGAGCGAACCGGCGACAACGACAGCTTTCGCAATGCGAATCAAGTCGGGCAAGCTGGCGAACAGCCAGAGGCCGCGGTACAGACCAGAGAACAACAACACCGTCCCGTAGACCGGAAGTACCCACGCCAGTGTTTCCAGCGCGGTAATCCAGTACTCATCGGGAACCGACAAGTTGAAGCGCAGCAGGAAGGAGCCGAGCCACGCGATCGCGACGATCAGCAGATCGAATGCGAATACAAAAAATGACCTGGGCGAAAGCCGAGGCAAAAGGTCACGCTTCATTCTTCTCAGGAGCTGTCAGCCCGCTGACCAACGCGTAGAGCACAGCGTAAAGCGCGACCCACCCGATTAGAAGCCCGATTTGCCAGCGATTCGGCCACTTTACGGCGGCGATAGCCGATCCAGTGGCGAGCGCCATCAGTCCGTACCAGACAAGGGCCGTACGCATATGACCCCACTCGCGCACCATTCGCTGATACGTGTGTTCTCGATGAGCCACCCACAATCTCTCGCCGGCCACGCCGCGTCGAAAAAGCGTGAGAGTCGCGTCGGCGATAAACGGTGAGAAAACAAGCAGGGGGAACCAGATCGCCCAGATTTGCTGCTGCCATCCAGCAATGGCCAAAGTCGCGGCGAGAAAACCGAGCGGCACCGACCCTGCGTCGCCCAGAAATACCTTCGCTGGTGGAAAATTGTGAAAGAGAAAGCCAGCCGCAGCCCCGGCAATGCATGCACTTGCGGCCGCCAGCTCGTAAGCGCCGGCATTAACCCCGATGATTGCAAACGCGCCGAACCCAAACAAGGTCATGCCTCCGGCAAGCCCGTCCGCGCCGTCCATGAAGTTGTACAGGTTCATGGACCACATGACAGCGATGACGAGCAGTGCAAGAAGCCAACCGGGTGCAGCAGGCAGCAAAGTGTATGCGGCGATCGACGCGGCGGTCAGCTGCACTGCAAGTCGGGTCCGGACCGTAAGCCCGCGGCGATCATCGACGGCGCCCAGCAGCATCAGGGCAACCGTTATCACGGTGATTATCTGAACGCCGCGCGCGACGACAGACATTGCGATCACCGCAACACCGATCACGGCCAAACCACCGACGCGAGGAACCGCGCCACTGTGTAGAGAACGCTGATTCGGTCTATCGACAGCGATTCGCCAAGCAAGACCTGACCGTAACAGCGCAAATAACAGAAGCCACACGGCGGCTGCCGCGACCGCGCCTTCTGAAAGAATCGTGATCATTCGCTCAGAAGTTCGCGGTAAATCTGCAGAGTCTGAGCGTTCACACGCTCGACGGTGAACTGGCTGCAGACTAGCTCTCGCGCTCGCTGGCCCAGTCTGCGCCGCAATAGAGAATCGCTTGCGAGGGTCTGCATCGCATCGGCAAGGGCCGTCGCATTTCGAGGAGGTACCAACAGCCCTGTCTCATTGTGAATAGCGATTTCACGACAGCCCGGAACGTCACTGGCTATCAAGGGCCGCCCAGCGGCCGCCGCCTCGAGCAACACCTTCGGCAAACCTTCACGATAGGAAGGAAGGCAGACAACATGAGACGAGCGCAACACCTCGGCCATATCTGCTCGATAGCCCCACCATTCCACATCGCCCTGGCCGCTCCAGCGTTCGAGCTGGTCGCGTGCAATGGCAGCCGGGTTTTCGAGATCTGTGTCACCCACCAATACAAACCGTGCGCTGACTCCTCGCGCTCGCGCAATGCGAGCCGCCTCCACGAATTCGTAGATACCTTTATCGCGCAACATTCTTGCGACCAGCATGATCACCGGAGAACCCGGCGTCTCAGCGGATGGTTGGAAAACTGATACATCGATGCCTGAGCCGGCAACGCGCGTAACCGCCGATGGAGCAATCAGGCCGCGTTGAAGCACGACTTCCTCATCAGCGGTGTTCTGCACGATCAAGCGCGAGCGGCGGTGGCGCATCGCGATTCGATAAGCGCGCGACACGAGCGGTCGCAGCGCGCGCGCTTCCCGGCTGGCGGAGGTAAACACGAAGCCAAGGCCAGCGAGTGCGTTGACGACGGCAGGCACTCGAGCGTTCTGCGCAGCGATTCCTCCATAGATCACGGGCTTGGCCGCTACGTGATGCGCGATGTCCGGTCGCCACCGTTTATACAGAGCGCTTAGCTCATGGACCGCTCGAAGCTCGATCCAAGGGTTACGGCTGGAGCGGCGCATGTAACGCAGCGGAAAGAGCTCGAGGCCCTCCGCCGTGATTCGATCAGCGCACGCCCCGACTCGCGTTGCGATTCCTACCTGGAAGCCTGCATCGCGCGCGGCTCGCGCGAGATCAAGGCGGTGAGAAACGAAATACCAGTCTTCGGTAATGACGAACAGCAGCCGCGGCTTAGTGGGCATTGGCTTGCAACCAAGCCTGGAACATCAATACATCCCACAGCGGGTAGTGCCAGTTGCGCCTCCCGGTTAAATGTTCCTTCCAGCGCTGCTGAATGAGCTCCGGTTTCAGATAGCCTTCGCGCCGCAATCGAGCAGGATCCAGCAGATCTGCCGCCCAGTCTTTCAAGGGACCACGGAGCCAACTGTCGATCGGCACGCCAAAGCCCATCTTGGGCCGGTCGACCAGCGCCTTCGGAACGTAGCGATACAGCACGTTTCGCAAAATGCCCTTCGAGCCATTGCGGTTAAAGTTGGCGGCAACAGGAATGCGCCACGCGAATTCCACGACACGATGATCGAGCAGCGGG
>JACCYC010000285.1 GCA_013696665.1 Burkholderiaceae bacterium
AACCAGCCGCGCGATGTTTCGGGAGTGGCCAACAACGCCACACCGCCCCCGACGATTGCGCCCACGATCAACTGACCTTCGGCTCCGATGTTCCACACGTTGGTGCGAAAGCACACTGCCAGGCCGCTCGCGCACAACACGAGCGGGGTTGCCTTCAGTGCGAGTTCGCTCCATCCACGCACGGTGACCAGCGGTTCTACGATGAACACGACCAACCCCTGCATTGGAGAAATACCCATCGCAGCAAACAGCACGCAGCCTGCGGCGAGCGTCAGTGCAATGGCTGCAATCGGCGATAGCCACGTGGCAAGCGGCGAGGCTGTGTCGCGAGGAACCAGAGACCACTTCATTACGCCGCTGGCGTCAGCGTGGCGTGCACGGGCTGCTTCGCCGGCCAACCACCGCCCATCCAGACGCCAAGTTCCTCGGTGCTGATTTGACGTGGCGCTCGTGGCGGAGACAATCGGCCATTAGCGATCACGAACAACCGGTCCGCCAGCTGGTAGAGCTCGTCAAGCTCTTCGGAGACCACGACGATTGCGCAACCGGCCGCGCGCAATGCGAGCAGTTCATTGCGGATGGCGGCAGCAGAGCCCGCGTCGACACCCCAGGTCGGCTGATGAACCAGCAACACGCGTGGCGCCTGCAGCACCTCTCGGCCGACGATGTACTTCTGCAGGTTGCCGCCGGACAACGTCTCGACCTTCTGCGACAACGATGCTGCTCTCACACCGAATTTTTCGACAACGCGCGCCGCACGCACGCGTCCCGTTGAAGCGTGCATCAGAAGCCGAGCCTGCACCGACTCATCGGTCAGTACCGCGTTGTCTTCTAGTGACATTCCGGCAACAGCCGCGTGACCCAACCGCTGCTCCGGGATGTAGCGCATTCCGATGGCACGGCGCTGCGCGCTATCCAGATGTCCGACGGGCTTGCCGCACAATTGCACTGCGTCAGATCTAGCCGTAATCTCGCCCGCCAGCGCCGCCATCAGCGCCGCCTGCCCGTTGCCTGAAATGCCGGCGATGCCGACAATCTCCCCGCTGCGTACTTCGAATGAGACATCGTCGAGTCGGCGTCCTTCGACTGCATTCACGATCAGACTGCTGACCTGAAGCATCACATCGCCGGGGAGCGTGTGGTGCGGTGCCAACGCCCGCGGATCCGCACCCAGCATCAGCCGCGCTAACGCGGACTCAGTCTGCGCACGCGGATCGACATTGGCCACCACACGGCCTGACCGCATTACCACGCACCGTGTCGCGAGCTCGCGAATTTCGTGCAGCTTGTGACTGATGAACACGATACTGGTGCCGCTTTCCGCCAACTGCTGCAGAGTGCCAAACAGGCGCTCGACCGACGGTGGGGTCAGCACCGAGGTAGGCTCGTCGAGAATCAGCAGTCGCGGCCGTCCGAGCAGCGCGCGCAGGAGCTCGACGCGCTGCCGCTCCCCCATTGATAAGTCATGCACGCGCCCGGCCGGGTCGACTTGCAAACCGTACCGCGCAGCAAGCTCGAGCACCCGAAATTCGATCTCGCGCATCGGCGCTCGCGGCAATCCGAGTGCAATATTTTCCAGCACCGTTGCCGCATCGAACAACGCAAACTGCTGAAACACCATTGCGATGCCAAGCGCACGCGCGTGGCGGGGACTATCGATGTCGGCGACCGAACCATCGATCGCGATCGTGCCGCGATCAGGCTGCGAAATGCCATACGCGATTTTCATCAGCGTGGTCTTGCCGGCACCGTTTTCACCGAGCAGCGCAACAATCTCGCCAGGCATGACGTCGAACGACACGGCATCGTTGGCGATCACGGTACCGTAGCGCTTCGTAACATCGCCCATTGCCAACCGAGGCGATTGCGACGTCGGTACATTTACGAAGTCAGCGGCGCGCACGCTTTCCCTCCCGCCCCAGGACCATCCAGGCGGGCGCGTGGTCGCTGGCGCCCTCTTCGCCGCGCACGGCTTTATCGACCCCAGCTTGTGCAATGCGGCTCGACAATGCACTGCTGACCAGAAAATGGTCGATGCGCAGCCCCGCATCGCGTCCCCAACGGCCGCGCTTGTAATCCCAGAACGTGAACATCGGTTCAGACGGATGCAGCGCGCGTATCGCGTCGGTCCACCCCTGGTCGAGCAGGCGCTTGAACATGGCGCGGCTTTCAGGCTGCACGAGCGCGTCGTCGTCCCATGACTTGGTTGGATAGATGTCGAAAGGCGTGGGCACGACGTTGTAGTCGCCGGCGAGAATGACGGGCACCTTTGCATCAATCAATTTTTGCGCATGAACGAGCAGGCGGCCGAGCCATGCAAGCTTGTAGTCGAATTTCGGGCCCGGCCGCGGATTGCCGTTAGGCGCGTAGATCGATGCAATCAGCACACCATTGATCGCAGCTTCTATGTAGCGACTCTGAAAGTCTTGTGGATCGCCAGGGAGGCTGCGCTGAGTCACCACGGGGTCGGCCCCGCGGGCGAGTATCGCGACGCCATTCCAGCTTCGCTCACCACACCAAACAGCACCGTATCCGGCCGACCTGATCGCGTCAACCGGAAAGGCGGTGTCGGTGGATTTGAGCTCCTGCAAGCACACCACGTCCGGCTGTGCAACGCCAAGCCATCGCAGCAGGTTGGCGAGCCGTTTGTTGATGTTGTTGATGTTGAACGTCGCGGTTTTCACGGCGCCCACGCCAGATTGCGTTGCGATGCTGATCGAACCAACCGCACTCGCGTTCTCAATTTCACTACCGATTGAGCGCTCCGAAGACACGACGGATAATTTCGCTGCCGGCCGCCACAGGGTTAGCGCGAATTTTCTTTTCTTCTTCCGCAATCATTGTGTAGAGCCCGTCGAGCGCTTTCTGCGTAACGTACCGCTCGATAGACGCTTGCTCGGCCTTTATCAGACCGAGCGCCGATCCCTGCCCGGCAATGGAGTTGTACTGCTGCGCCAGGCCGTTTCTGTCGGTGACACTCCGCACGATCGGCAAAAATCTTTCGGACAACTGCGGCGCAGTCTTTGCCTTGAAAAACTGCGTCACCGAATCGTCGCCGCCGCGCAGGATTTGCTTGGCGTCATCGACGCTCATCGACTTGACCGCATTGGTCAGCAACACTTTCGCTTGCGGCACCGCCTGCTCAGCCGCACGATTGACCGCGAGCTCCAAC
>JACCYC010000312.1 GCA_013696665.1 Burkholderiaceae bacterium
GTGCCGTGATACTTGCCCAATCGCTCGACGACCCATGCGCTCTGCTGCGGCACCACCTTCAGCGCTGTGACGGCAAATGTGAATGCAACGATCGCAATCACGATGAAGATTAACCAGACTCCATTGATGCCAAACATGAACTCTCCTTCGGGTGCGTTTAGCGCACCTTGGCTGCGACAATCAATCGGTTGGCGTGTATCTCGCGGATCACAAACTCGCCGGGAGCCGGCTCTTCCCCCGGAACTAACTCCACATCCCAGGTGGCGCCGCGGTAGCTTGCGCGGGAGGTCCGGTTTTGAGCCCACTGCTCCACCCGCAGAGTCTGACCGACATCCATGTTTTGCACGTGATCACTGGTGGCCCGGTCATGCAGACGCCGCCCGAAACGCGACGCGCGCAGCCACAACGTTCCGCCGAGGCTGACCGCGGCCGCCGTCGCGAGTTGCAAAACCATTGGCGCGCCCAACAGTGCCGCAACGCCAGCGGCGCCGAACGCCACCGCGATCACGAGCAGATAGAACGTGCCAGTTAACAGTTCCGCAACAACCAGACCAAAGCCGATGACGAACCATCCGACGTAGTTATCCATCCGCGCTCACCTCTTCTTCAAGTTCGACATTCAAGCTGCTCGTGCAAGCCGTTGCCAGGTTTCCACGACAGTATCCGGATTCAATGACATCGATTCGATCCCCTGCTCCATCAGCCACTCGGCGAAATCGGCGTGATCCGACGGCCCCTGGCCACAAATTCCAATGTACTTGCCGCGTGCAAGACATGCAGATATCGCAGTCTTCAGCAACGCCTTGACCGCCGGGTCGCGCTCGTCAAAGCCTTCGGCAACCAACCCAGAATCACGATCAAGGCCCAGTGTCAGCTGCGTCAGATCATTCGAGCCAATCGAAAAACCGTCAAAGTAATCGAGAAACTGATCAGCGAGCACCGCGTTGGACGGAACTTCGCACATCATGATCACGCGCAAGTCATTGCTGCCGCGCGCCAGCCCATGCGCCGCAAGCAGGTCGATGACGCCGCGCGCCTCGGTCAGCGTGCGAACAAATGGCACCATGATCTCGACATTGGTCAGCCCCATCTCGTCGCGTACTTTCTTCAGCGCTGCCGCTTCCATGCGAAAGCACTCGCGAAACGAATCTGCAAGATAGCGCGCAGCACCGCGGAATCCAAGCATCGGATTTTCCTCGTCGGGTTCGTAGCGCGAGCCTCCAATCAGCTTCTTGTACTCATTGCTCTTGAAATCCGACAAGCGAACAATCACTGGCTTCGGCCAAAACGCAGCGGCGATCGTCGAAATTCCTTCTGCAAGTTTCGCTTCGAAGAAGGCTCGGGGGTTGGCGTAGCCATGCGCGAGCGCCTCGACGGCGTGCTTGAGGTCAGGTTCCAGATTCGGATAGTCGAGCACAGCCTTCGGGTGAACGCCGATCGCGTTGTTGATAATGAACTCGAGCCGCGCAAGCCCCACGCCGTCGTTTGGCAGAGATTGAAACTCGAACGCAAGCGACGGGTTGCCGACGTTCATCATGATCTTGACCGCGATCGGCGGCAGTGCACCCTGCTGCACCGTTTCCACTTCCATCTCGAGCGCGCCGGCGTAAACGTTCCCGGTATCGCCCTCGGCACAACTAACAGTGACGACGCTGCCTTCCGTCAGGTCCTCTGTGGCAGTCTCACACCCCACAACTGCCGGGATACCGAGCTCACGCGCAATGATCGCGGCATGGCACGTGCGCCCGCCGCGATTGGTAACAATCGCGGCCGCACGCTTCATCACCGGTTCCCAGTTTGGATCGGTCATGTCGGTCACCAACACATCACCCGGATTCACCTCCTCCATGTGGGCCACACTGTGGATGATGCGCACGGGTCCGATGCCAATTTTCTGACCGATCGCGCGACCGGTCACCAAGACCTGGCTGTTACCTAACAAACGGAATCGCTGCTGTGCGTTTGCGTTCGACTGCGACTTCACTGTCTCCGGCCTTGCCTGCAGGATGTAGATCGAGCCGTCCTGATCCTTGCCCCATTCAATGTCCATCGCGCGACCGTAATGCTGCTCGATGATCACCGCGTATCGCGCCAGCTCGAGCACTTCGGCATCGGACAGCGAAAATGAGTGCCGGTCCTTGTCGGCGACATCGACCGTGCGCACGTTGCTATCGCCGCTGTCGAATTCCATCTTTATCAGCTTCGAACCAAGGCTGCGGCGCAGGATTGAAAACTTGCCCGCTTGAAGCATCGGCTTGTGCACGTAGAACTCATCGGGGTTGACGGCACCCTGCACGACCGTTTCACCGAGACCGTAACTCGACGTGATGAAGACCACATCGCGGAAGCCCGACTCCGTATCCATCGTGAACACGACGCCGGACGAGCCCAGATCGCTGCGCACCATCTTCTGCACGCCAGCAGAAAGTGCGACGTCGGCGTGTGCAAAGCCCTTGTGTACGCGGTATGCGATGGCGCGATCGTTATAGAGCGATGCGAAGACCTGCCGAATCCGAGCGAGCACGGCATCGATCCCGGTGACGTTGAGGAACGTCTCCTGCTGGCCGGCAAACGACGCGTCCGGCAAGTCTTCGGCGGTCGCGCTCGATCGCACCGCAAATGAGACATCACTTGAACTATCGGATGTAAGCGATTTAAATATATTGACTATCTCGCTTCGAAGTTCACCAGGCAGAGGCGCGGACGCGATCCATCCGCGAATCTCCTTTCCTGTCATGGCCAATGCGCCAACATCGTCAACATCAAGCCCATCGAGCCGCATTCGCACGCGCTCGCGCAATCCGTCGTGGGCTAAAAACATTCGGAAGGCTTCGGCTGTTGTCGCAAATCCATCGGGTACGCGAATCCCCGCCGCATGCAACTGGCTCAGCATTTCACCGAGCGATGCATTTTTCCCACCGACCGACTCCACGTCCGCCATGCGAAGTTGTGAAAACGGTATGACGAACTTGCCGCGCTGCATGTCGTGTCGTGACTTTGTCGTGCCAGAATCGCGCGCAGTTTACTGGTCGGTTCTGCAGACCGAGAAACAGAGACGATGTCGGAAAATTCGCTCGCCAAGCACGACCGCACCGTTTTCTTTGTATCGGACGGCACAGGTATCACAGCCGAAACACTAGGGCACAGCGTGCTGACTCAGTTCGAGCTCCTCCGGTACCGGCCGCAGCGTCTGCCATTTATCAATGGCCCCGACAAAGCGCGCGAGGCATGCGCGAGGATCAACGAGGCAGGCGGGCGAGACGGCAAGCGGCCGATCGTGTTCTCCACGCTGGTCGATCCGGCTGTGGCCGCAATCTTGCGCAACGATGCGCAGGCCTTTCTGATTGAGATGTTCGAAACATTCGTCGAGCCGCTCGAGCGTGAACTGGGGCTGCAATCGACCCACACCATCGGGCGCTCGCACGCGATCAGGGTCAACTCCGAGGACTACAAGAATCGAATCGAAGCCATCAACTTCACTCTTGCGCACGATGACGGGCAATCGGCAAAAGGATTGGCAGGCTCCGACGTCATCCTGGTCGGCGTATCGCGTTCCGGAAAAACACCCACCAGTCTGTATCTGGCGATGCAATACGGCATCAAGGCAGCCAACTATCCGCTGATACCCGAGGACTTCGAGCGCGGACAGTTGCCCAGCGCACTGCCGCAGCACAAGGACAAGATCTTCGGCCTGTCGATTTCACCCGAGCGCCTGGCAGAAGTCAGACACGAACGCCGACCGAACAGCCGTTATGCGGCTCTGGAAAATTGTCGCGAGGAAATTGAGGCAGCGGAACGCATGATGCGCAGGGAAGGCATCCGGTGGCTCTCGTCGACGACGAAGTCGATCGAAGAGATTGCCGCGACGATCATGCAGGAAGTCAAGCTGGAGAGGCGCGCGTACTAGGGTCGGACGAGCGAAGGAGAGTCGCGTTCGCTCGGCACCATACGTTGACCAGCGTCGCCAGTATCAATAGGCTTGGCAAGCGACTCAGCAATTTTCTGCCTGGCAACGGTAAGCGCCGTTTGCCTCGCCGCCTGCCCCAGAAACGTATCAAGGTCCGAATGCTCTGCGCGCAAGCGCAAAATCATCGGGCCAAACAGGTCGATCAACTTCGGATCGAACTGCAGCGCACGACCGCGCGCAATTTCCGCGACTGCCTCCTCGCTCGACAGCGCGCGTCGATACGCCTTTTCATGCGTCATCGCATCGTAGACATCGCAAACGGCTACGACCCGTGCCGCCAATGGAATCGCCGAGCCAGAAATGCCATCGGGATATCCATTCCCATCCCAGCGTTCATGGTGATGACGAGCGATATCTTCCGCTAACGCGCCGTAGGAAACCTTGGTGCGCGAAAGAAGCTCGGCACCCGTCTTCGCGTGCGTCTCCAAAATCTGCCGCTCGCCGTCCGACAGTAGCGACACCTTTTGCATCAATGTGTCGGGAATGCCGACCTTTCCAATGTCATGCAGGCGGGCCGCGAGCTCGATCATGGCGCAGGTCTGAGGGGTCGCCCCGTGCTCCTTGGCCAGCAGTGCGGCAAGGCGCGCAACGCGATAGCAATGTTCGCCCGTAGGATCGTCGCGCATCTCGGCGGTGAAGGCCATCTGTTCAAGCAAGCGGCCTTGGCGGGTCCCAAAGGTTTGCTCAACAATCTTCTGCGTGAGCTCGGCGTCCTTTTCCTCAAGCAGATGCGGCGGAAACTGCGCCTCGTCGTTCGACTCCAACTGCTTCAGATGCAGCTCCTGATGCCGCACAATGTTCTCGTGCTGCGCCTTTCGAATGTGTAATGTCAGTTCTCGATGCAGCGCAAGGGCCCTTTCGGGGCGGCCGGCCTGCTCGTTCGCCTGCACCATAGCAAGCAAAGTTTCGCGCAGTGACGGTTTAACCTGCCGCGCCTTCTCCAGTGCCTGCATCCCGCGCGACAATCCGATATCTCCGAGCCCGGAATACACCTCCACAAGCCCTTCGGAGCAAGCCGCGGAGATATCAGCCTGTATAGCTCGCGCCTTTGAAGCAAATTCTTTCGCCAGTTGAGCGCGTACTGCCGCTTCCTTAACGCTGCCGGTCGCCAATAACAACCGCGTAAATGTTCCCTCCGCCAGAACGCGAGCAAGGGCAAGCGAAGGCGATTCTGGCGCTGGCATAGCAGATATCGCAGCAAGGATCTTCTCGATGCCCTCGTCATATTCCCGCGTGTGCAGGCAACAAGTCGCCGCGTTCGTCAAGGCGGCCGAGTGCACGTATTGAAGATGTATACCGGCCGCCAGAAGAGCCGCTCTCTCGTAGCACTGACGGGCGTCTAAGTACAGTGCGGCGTCATAAAAGGCGCCGCCCAGACTGTTCCACACAATTGCAACACCGGCGCTGTCGTTGAGGCTCTCTGCCAACTCAAGCGCCTCCTGTAGCGCGAGCAGAGCGTCTCCCGGGTTATTCGTTTGGGAAAGGAGAATTCCCTGAAAAGTTAATGACTTGCGCCGAAGCGAGGGATCGCCGAGATCCGTTGCAACCATTACTGCCAGGGCGGCGGGCTCAACCCCGCTAAAGACGTGCTGACCCTGATGGCAATACTGTTGCGCAATGCCGAGAAGACATTCGACCCGGCGCGCTGGGTCGACTGAGAATGGAATCTCCCGAAGGCGAATGAGCGCGTCGGCCAAGAACGTTGGCGTATCGGCCCGGGGCGCCGCGAGATTCGCCTTTATTTCACTGTCCAGCTCCGCGAGTGCTTGGTCGGCGGCCTTGATCATGTCTGCTCTGTTGCTCGGAAGCAAAACATTTTGCCGTATCTACCTAATGATGGGAGCCACACGTGAAAGCGATGCCCGTGCGAGAGAAAATATCGCATTATTCGCTCAAGCTTCAGTGCAATGACGAAGCGGCTTCCATAGTCAATTCTTTCAAGGAGAAATCAATGAATAACCCGCACGCAGTTGAAGTTGAATCCGAACAAGAACTCTTTGGAACGATAGATACGTCGGAGTCCATTCAACTGTCTCTTAGCGACCTGGATCTGGTCGCTGGGGGATCGATCGTATGCACGTTTGGCTAAGCGCAGCTATCTCTTTGCGAGGCTAGCCGCTCCTAACCACCGACCTTCCACATGAAAAAGGGCGCCGAGGCGCCCTTTTTATTACGCAAAAAGCACTACTCGAACGATGGCACGCCGCCGCCGCCCACTGCGGCTAATTCGGCAAGACTAAGTTCAACAACTTCCTGCTCAACTTGCTCGATGACTTGATCCATGATTCCCTCCGTCGCGCAACGCAGCCTTTGTTTGGAATTAGTTACAAACTTCCCCGCTTTTCGGCCGATAAGCGAGTCTGCCTTAATGTAACCGTAGCGCGGGGAAGAACGCAAGTATTTCCTTCAAGGTGGGTGCGTCAACCCACGCAGGCTCGGAAAAATTTACAACTCATGTCAGCGCTCCTGTCACCAGCTTCACCCGAAGAAACGGTTGCCGTTGCTTCTGCCCTGTTGGCAGAGCTAAGAAGCCTGCTGGCTGCGCCGTCCGTCGATGCTGGTCGGCAATTCGCAGAGGCATTTTCCAAGCTGCAAGGCGTACCGCCCGATAGTGCGAGCGTCCCGGTCGTTGAGTGCCTTTTGGCAATCACGCAGCACTACTTCATGGCCGCTCAGCCCGCGCTTGCGCTTCCTCCGGCCTTTCGAGCCGTCGAGGTAGCCCGAAATGTTGCCGACACTCGCTTGCTTCGGAAAGCGCTTTCGTTTCTCGGCGTCATTCGTATGGAAACTGCGAACCTCCCCGGCGCGACCGAGTCGTACTCAGAGGCGCTTTCAATTGCACGAGAATTGAACGACCCCGGAGCCGAAGCGCCGGTATGGAACAACCTTGGCCTCGCCCTTCAGAACGGCGCGCAGTACAGTGATGCGTTGCAGTGCTTTGAACGCGCTGTTGCCCTGGCAGCGCGTTCCGATCAGTTCGCCTCCGTGGAAAGCTTGGCGTTGACAAACATTGCCGGCTGCGCGTTGCACCTGCACGACGTTCGAAGCGGTATTAAGGCCGTGCGCCGAGCCATAGAACTTAATCCCAATCCACAAACCGCGTCAGGCTGCTTCGCGCGAGTAAACGCGGAATCAAACTACTCAAGATTACTGTTGGACATCGGAGAAGTCGGCAATGCAGCAGAGCATTGCGAAATTGCGCGTAGCTTCGCTGCCAAATCTCCGACGGCACGGGCCGAGTATATGGCTTCGATGACCAGCGGTCTCGTTGACGTCCATTCTAGGAATATAGATATCGGTTTGACGCGTCTGAAAAGAGCACTAGAGCAGGCTCGACAGAACGTGCGCTCGGAGGTACGTGACGCACTGTCCGCGTGTGTTGCTGGTTACGAGACAGCCGGGCAACCAGACGTTGCACTGGTCTATCTGCACGAGCTCTTGGCACTTAACAAGGAAGCTCGCGGGGCGCAGGTTTTAATGCATCACCGCGAGCACACGACTCGTCTCGACCAGGCGATTCAGACGGGCGAGACCATAGAGACGACGTTGGCCACACATCAAGGAAAGCTTCGCGGCCAACTCGGCGAACGCGAACTCACGCGCAATCGAATGCTGCTCCTCGAACAGCAGTCAATCGCTGCCGAACTGCACGACGACACGACCGGCGAACACTGCTATCGCGTCGGACGCCTCGCGTCGATTCTCGGCAAGGAGATCGGTCTTGAGGAGGATGTGTGCTTCTTGATCGACCTCGCCGCGCGCCTGCACGACATCGGCAAGCTCGTGGTGCCGGACGCGATCCTGTTGAAGCCGGGCAAGCTGACGGCGGGCGAGTTCGAGATCATGCAGACGCACACGACGGCCGGTGCGGACATTCTGGCCAAATCGAACGTGCCCCAGATGCATATCGCCGAGGAGATCGCCAGGCATCACCATGAGAAGTGGGATGGAACGGGCTATCCAATGAAATTGGCCGGCACGGCGATTCCGATTGCTGCTCGCGTGACTGCGCTGGCTGACGTGTTCGATGCCTTGACGCATGTCCGCCCCTACAAGAAGGCGTGGACCGTGCGCGAATCGCTGGACGAGATTGCTGCGTGCCGCGGGAAGCACTTTGACCCGGAGCTGACTGACGTCTTCCTCGAATTGGTACCGAGGCTGCAACGCGAGCACGGCGACCTCGACGAGTTCCTGGCAGTTGAAGCGAAGACTTCGCCGTTTATTCAGGCGCGGAAGCAGATTGCTGCGGCGCTGAAGGGTAGCGATCCGGCCACTTCCTTATTCGACACCAGGCGGTAAGCGGCGCCGCTCCTACCCGCGCCGGCGCTTCTGCTCGAACAGGCAAACCGCCGCGGCCGCACCGACACTCAGCGAATCGACACCCGCGGCGAGCGGGATCTGCAACCGGCGGTCTGCGATTGCCAACGTGTCAGCGCCAAATCCCTGCCCTTCGGCGCCGAACAGCCACAGGGTTGAAACTTCGCCCCACGCCTCTGTAAACAAGCCTCCGCCTGCATTGGCATCGGCCGCCAAGACTTCGCCTACAAACACATCGCGCAACGTGCGCGGCGCTATTTGTTCATACAAGTCCAGAACGAAGTGCGCACCCATCGCCGCACGCATCACTTTCGGTGCCCAGACAAAGGCACACCCAGGGCCCGCGATTACGTGGCGCACACCCGCGGCGGCCGCGGTGCGCAGCAGCGTGCCAACGTTGCCCGGATCCTGCACGTTGTCGAGGTAGATCGCGTCGTTGACGATTCGCTCGGGCCACGGTGGCATAGCAAAATCAATTTCGGCCAGCACGCCGACGCCGTGCTCGACAGGTGACACGCTGTCGTACAGCTTGGGCGCAAGCTCGATCGTCTTGACGCTCGCTCGCGCGTTCACCGCATCGACGAGGGCAAGGGCTTCAAGGGATTGCCCGTCGCCACGCAGGACCAGAGTCGCAATCGACACTCTCGCGTGGAGCGCCGCCTGCAGCAGATGCACGCCTTCGATCAGCGTGCGCTTCGCTTCGCGACAGTCGCG
>JACCYC010000328.1 GCA_013696665.1 Burkholderiaceae bacterium
TATGCCAAGTGATGTGCGTGGCAAATATCTCGCGCTCCAATGGCTGATGTTTCAGATGGGAGGCGTTGGCCCGATGCTTGGGCAGGCACATCACTTTCGCATCTATGCGCCAGAGAAAGTCGAATACGCAATCAACCGCTATACCAATGAAGCCAAGCGGCTGTACGGCGTGATGGAACGCAGGCTCGGCGAAGAGCGGTACTTTGCCGGCGAATATTCGATCGCCGACATGGCGATTTTTCCGTGGACGCGCTCGTATGCAAATCAGGGAATCGATATGGCGGATTTCCCGAACTTGAAGCGATGGTTTGACGCGATCGATGCAAGGCCAGCGGTCAAGCGTGCCGTGCAGATTCTTGCAGAGCGCCGCAAGCCTATGGATGACAAAGAGAAGGCCACTCTATTTGGCGCGAAGCAGTACGCGCAGCGATAGATCGTGGAAGGAATCAACGTATCGCATCAAGCTGCGACTCTCGTTGCAATGCGGCGGGGCCTCGTTCCAGCTACTTGAAGAAAAAATAGGCGCTGGCAACGCTCGCAGCTGCGGCAAACACAAAAAGCCATATGCGCAAATTGCGCGTGCGATCCGCGCTGGCGGGGCGATCGTAGACGCCGACCTTTCTAGGGTTCGGCTCCGGACTGTCGCGGTTTGCGGTCATTGCAGGCGGGGCCTTTGCCCCGCCCTCCTCTAATAAATGCTAACGGCCGTCACGGTCCGAGTCGCCTGGAACGGCGCGCTCTACCGCGTTCGACGTGCGCTCCCAGCCGCGACGCACTGCGGACTTGAAGCGTTCCCAGCCGTCGCCGTCGCTCGGATTACGAGACACCCAATCGCGCCGTGCATCGGACTCGATGTCGGCCCAGTCGCGGTCACGGTAGCGGGCGTTGCTTCCGAGCTCGCTGCCGAAGCGATAGGCCGGCTGGTAGTCCTCATAGGATCCGCCGCTCGAGCTCAGGGAGTCGCGATGATGCATACGGAAGTCGTCGTCATCGTCATTCGACCAACTCGAAGATGTTGATGTGATCGGCATTCCGGAAGCAGTGGTAGCCGCGCCCATTTGCGAACGAGTTCCGAAGTTTTGTCCCGAGGTCGCGCCCATCGAGCCGCTTTCGTTCGAGCGCTGAACCTGATCTGCGCTATACGATGCGCTGTCATCGCGCGTCCATCCTTCCTGCTTCCACTGCTCCACGCGGCGCTCAATATCCACTGCGCCATGATCGCGCATCAAAGTCGCTGCTTCTTCTGCGCGTGAATCTTCAGCGCGCAAAGTGACGAGGGCGGCGCCGCGACGAACCGATTCCGCGTAGTAGCTCGCGTCATCTTCCGATACGCCGACACCCGTCAGGCCACCGATCAAGCCGCCGGCGACAGCGCCGACACCGGCTCCGGCCAACGCCGCCGCGATAGGACCTGCTGCAACGATCGGGCCGATTCCCGGAATTGCCAGCCCCATTAAACCGACGACCAGGCCCGCTGCACCGCCGAGCACGCCGCCAGCCGCTGCGCCGGTTGCTGAGCCCGCACCGGTGTCGGACAAGGTACCCGGTGCGTCGCGCGGCAATTGCCCCTCGGTGCCGTGCTCGCTGTACTGCCCCCGCGCGTTATTGGCAATGACGCTGATGTCGTCACGCGAGTATCCACGTTGCTGCAATTCGCGCAGAACCTGCTGCGCCTCATCAAAACTATCGAACGAACCGACAATGGTTTTAGCCATGGTGGTCTCCCTTATTTACGTTGAGATATACATACTGTGAGATACACGCTGCGCCTCCGACGGCACACAGCGAACTCGCATCTGCGATGCGTGGCTCTAATGGGCAAGCGTCATGCCTTCTCCCGACACCGCCCGCGGGGACCGACAGCCTAGTCGTCGCGCGTCGCTGGCAGCAGTTGGGCCGCCTCTTCAGGGGGTAGCGCCTCGACGGAAGTCAGCGCCCGATTCATCTGTCTGGAACGCTGCTGCGCGGTATCGATCGTGTTGGAGGCGGACAGCAGCTGCTTGTGCAGTGTGGCCAATACATCGCCGAACTTTCCGAATTCGGTCTTGACTGCGCCCAGCACCTGCCAGACCTCGG
>JACCYC010000341.1 GCA_013696665.1 Burkholderiaceae bacterium
TAAATAAACTGGAGAAGCCGTTTTTCATGTCGGCAATCGCCACCGATTGATCGGTCAAGCTGCCGCTATAGTCCATCACTGCGGCAATCGCGATGGGTTTGTAGACCACGTCGACGGAAGAGAAGGACTTAATAAACAAGCCGACACTTTCTTCAGTTACCGAGAAGTTGGACAACTGCAGCCCTGGCACGGGATAGCCGCCCTGATCCGTCACAGAAACGTAGGCGGTAGCTTCGTTGGTGGGGCATGCGGTTTCAAGCTGATTTATCCGCACGGACAGAGCCGCCACTGGCTCAGAAGTACCAGCGATTGATAGCCCAATGAGTGGGGAACTGCGATCGTCTGAGCTTATTTGAAGGTTTGCAGCAGAGGGTCCAGTACCCGCAGGCTGGAACCTGACCTGAAACGTGCATGAATCCGCGACCGCTAACGTTGGAGATCCTGAGCCGCAGGGTTTTGATCCACCGTTGAGACCTAAAGTAAAACTCGAATTGGACGGCACGCCAAAGGAAATCGTAGAGACATGCAACGCTGCGGTGCCATTGTTCTTGATCGTAACCTCCAAGGGGGCAGGACTATTGCTTGCGGTTACCTTGCCGAAATCATATGTATCGGGCAATACCTGTATAGCCGGGCGCCCGGCCGGTGGCGCGGGGGTTGAACCGCCTGAATCTCCGCCGCCCCCTGCACCGCATCCAGTCACCGCGATCACTATGAATAGCATCACAACAGCAACTGAATACTTTTTCATAGTCGCTTTCCTCTGGTGAAGTCTAAGTTTGCTGCTGTGAAGTGGGATGCATCCTTCGGTTTGAACGTCTAGACGGCGTTCGCACTGATCAACTCAACAGGACCCATCCGGCGGGCAAGACATGTACCCGCGCTGTTCATCCAACAATCGCTCGACCCCGGAGGCTCTATGCAGAGCTTCGCGCAAAGCGGGAATGTTGCTCATGTCGAAGCTGCCGAAGTACCGGGAAGCCTCTACGATTTGCGCCCTGCAGCCTGCTGATTGAACGATAGCGCCACGAAGTCCACGAACGCCCTGACGCGCGCAGCCATCTGGTGCCGCTGCGGATAGACAGCGTGAATGTCTGCATCCGGTGTGTAGTACTGCGGGAGCACCTGGACCAGCCGCCCATTCTTCAAGTGTCGTTCGATGTCCCACTCGGCGCGCATCAGGATGCCGTGGCCGTCCAGCGCCCAGTTGACGGCGATTTCGCCGTCGTTGGTGGTCAGGTTACCGCGGGTCTTGACGGCCTCGATGGCCGAATTCTTGGCGCGCCCGCTCGACAGGCGCCACACACCGTACGCCTCGTCGCCTTGCCGGATACCGATGCAGTTATGTCGGGTCAGATCATTGGGAGCTTTGGGCATCCCGTGCTTGGCCAGATAAGCCGGTGCGGCGCAGAGCAGGCGCCGGTTCGGTGCAATGCGCCGCGCGATCACGCGGGCGTCTGGCGGCGCGCCGAAGCGGATGCACACATCAAACGAGTCGTCCGTCAATAGTGGCGGATCGACCGAGAGTTGCAGTTGGACCTGGACCTGCGGGTGCTTTCTGACAAAGCGCGAGATCAGCGGCGCCACGTGGCTGCGCCCGAAGCCCAGCGTCGCGTTCACCCGCAGCAAGCCCTTCGGCGTGGCCTTCGACACGCCAAGCAGCTGCTCCATGTTGTCGATCTCGCCGAGGATGCGGCGTGCATGTTCCAGGTACAGCTCGCCCTCGGGCGTCAGGCTCATGCGCCGCGTCGTGCGAGTTACCAGCGAGAGGCCAACCCGTGACTCCATCAGCGCCAGGTGTTTGCTGACCGCGGGGGTGGTGACGCCGAGCTCGCGCGCTGCGGCGCTCAGGCTCCCGGCGCTCGCAAGCGCCGAGAAGAAGCCCAGATCGGCCGGTTGAATGCCATTCGTCATGTGCGCTCCGTCGAAAATCGATTGTTAGCTTCAGGTAAACAATGGCTTCACTTTAGTGGTGTGCGCGGGGGCTGTCCATTTCCTACAGTTCGCCCAACGATTCATGCACGGAGACAAGAAATGAAGACCTACTCAATCGCCACCATCCCCGGAGACGGCATCGGCAAGGAAGTCGTTCCCGCCGGTCAGCAAGTGCTGGAAGCACTCGCCGCTTCGAGCAGCGCGTTCCGCTTCGAGTTCGAGAACTTCGACTGGGGCGGCGATTACTTCCGCGAGCACGGCGTGATGATGCCGGAGGACGGACTGAATGCGATCCGCAACAAGGACGCGATCCTGTTCGGCTCGGCCGGCGATCCGCACATCCCTGATCACATCACGCTGTGGGGCCTGCGCCTGAAGATCTGCCAGGGCTTTGACCAGTACGCCAACGTGCGCCCGACACGCATCCTGCCCGGCATCGACGGCCCGCTGAAGCGCTGCGGACCCGACGATCTGAACTGGGTCATCGTGCGCGAGAACTCCGAAGGCGAATACTCAGGCGTAGGCGGCCGGATCCATCAGGGCCACCCGATCGAGGCCGCCACCGACGTGTCCATGATGACCCGCGCCGGCGTCGAACGCATCATGCGCTTCGCCTTCAAGCTTGCGCAGTCGCGGCCGCGCAAGCTGCTGACAGTAATAACCAAGAGCAACGCGCAGCGCCATGCGATGGTGATGTGGGACGAGATCGCGCTGCAGATCTCGAAGGAGTTTCCGGATGTCACCTGGGACAAGGAACTGGTGGACGCCTCGACGGCGCGCATGATCAATCGCCCCGCCTCGCTCGACACCATCGTCGCGACCAATCTGCACGCCGACATCCTCAGCGACCTAGCCGCGGCGCTCGCCGGCAGCCTGGGGATCGCGCCGACCGGCAACATCGATCCCGAGCATCGCTATCCCTCCATGTTCGAGCCGATTCACGGCTCGGCGTTCGACATCATGGGAAAGGGGCTGGCGAATCCGGTCGGCACCTTTTGGTCGGTCGTGATGCTGCTAGAACACCTGGGCGAGCCGGACGCCGCCAAGCAGGTGATGAGCGCGATCGAGCAAGTCACGGCCAACCCCACATTGCACACCCGTGACCTGGGTGGTAAAGCGACCACGGCGCAAGTGACCGATGCGGTCTGCCAGCTTCTCACTGCCAAGTCTCTGCGCAAGGCGGCCTGACATGGAAGACACCCAGACCCTCACACGTCGCGAAGTTCGCCAAAATGGTCAAGGACGCAAAGGTCACGATCGAGTAGCGCTTAGGCGGTCTGTACTGTTCCCCGCGCTGGCTCACACCAGCGCGTAATGGCAACCGGAACGATACGACCCCTGGCGTCATCGCAACAGCGCTTCTCTCGGCGCGCCTATGCCATTGAATGGGCAACGTTGAGCCAGAGCGGCGCGATCAGTAGCGACATCGGCACTCCGATTCCGACCATCAGCGACGTTAGTCCGGAGTCGAGTTTGTAGTGATTGGCAACAACGGCGGCGCCGATCATCGGGCCCATCGCGGCTTCGAAGATCACCACGGTACGCGCGAGCCCGGCTTCTGAATTGCCGCTGTCCAACATCGCCAGACACACGGCCGCGATCAGCAGCGGACCGAGTACCAGCTTGTAGCCCAGACCCAGCGCGAGCGCACCTCGTCTCGACCAGAGTTCACCCAGGCGCAGCTGGCAGCCGACAGCGAACAGCGCGATCGGCGCCACGGTTGCACCGATTCGTCCGAGCGCGTCGTCGAGCGCCGGATGAAACGGGATCGGACGCAGCACCAACGCGATCACGAGCGCAATCAGCGGCGGAAACGTCAGGATGCGGTGCCACATCACGCTCCACTGCATCGGTTGACCGCTGTAGCGCGCCGCCACCATCAGCCCGAAGGTCGACAGCGCGAGGTACGAACCGAGTTGATCGATCACGATGCCGTACGGCAATCCGGCACGACCAATCCACGCTTCGATCATCGGCAATCCGACGAAGGAAGTGTTCGCAAGTCCGCCGGTCAGGATCAATGCGCCGGTGGCTGCGGCGTCAAGCTTCATCCGGCGCGCTACAAAGCCGATGAACAGCGCCGCTGCGCCCAGCATCAACCACGCTCCGGCCGCGCTTGCAAGCAGCTCCACCGTCAGTGCGGTCGCATGCAGATGCGTCAGCGCCAGCGCAGGTAGTGCGACGTTGATGACGTAGGCGTTGAGCGCGGCCGGCGCGTTGTCGGGCAGCTTTCCAGCCCTCTGCAGGACGATGCCTGCCGCCAGACAAGCCAACAGCATCACCATTGCGTTCATCGAAGGCTCCTTCGTAGCATTTGTACGAAGGGAAGCTTCCGGTTCGCGCACCCACGGATTGCCCACGGGTTTTGAATCCAGGCACTTGCTGCGCCGATAAGACTGCGATTAGCTCTTCAGTTCCGCTGACATTCGCGGCCTGCCGGGCGGTACAACAGGCGCCTATGTCTGCAGGCTTCTCGGTCAGCTGCTGGAACGCGCCGAGCAGTTAGCTCACAGCGTTCTTCCCCGCATCGCGGATTGCCATAGCTTCCAAGACTTTCGGAGGATCGTCGCTTCGAGATTCGCGTTCGCGTAGCGCCGTTCGAGCCAGTGCGCATGATCAAACCACTTATTCAAGCCATGCCGATTTGCTGCGCACCTTGTCGGTACAGGGACTGAGCGTCGGGGGAAAACCGGAAAGCAGAGAAGAAATCATTGAGCTGATAGCCCGGCAGCGTCTTGTGGATTTGCGCAGTGAAAGCGAGCGCCTCGTCGATGCGCCCGGCCAGCGCCAGACAATGCGCAGCGATCGCCAGAATGTGTACATGGGCGTTTGGGCGGGCGGCGGCCTTGACTGCCCAGTCTGCGGCTTCTTCGAATTGGCCGAGGCGAATGAGCGCCATGGCGCGGGTCCCGAGCATGCCGAAGAGCAGGGGATCGAAAGGGCTTAGATGGCGGGAGTGGTCGGATGATCCGATCGCGGCGCGCGGATCGCCCGACGTGGCGTTGACGAACGCGAGCATGTAGTGACCGAGCGCGAAGTTCGGGCTCAGATCCACGGCGGTCTCCA
>JACCYC010000113.1 GCA_013696665.1 Burkholderiaceae bacterium
GGGTGAAAGCTCGGACACACATATCCGGGCCGGCGCTCGCGTGCCTCGATGACCTTCTGGCCGACCGTCATCTCGGTAATCGTCTCGTGCCCCAGCGCAGCTTCGAACCAAGCGAAAAATTCCGCCAGCGCTGCACCGTCTTGCTCCATCGCGCGCCGAATGTGTTGGATCTCAACATTATTCTTGCGGCTTTTGGCAAGCGTCGATGGATTGATTGCTTCGATGGTTGCCACGCGGGATGGCACCGCTTTCTGGAGGCCAAGCGTGATCCGGCGCGGATCAATCAGCAGCCGCGCTGCCGCGGGCAACGCCGCCAGCGCGGCCATTGCCGTGTCGTACGGCGCTATAGAGATTCCGTCGGTCGCAAGCCGCGTGGCAAGTTGCGCACTCACCTTGCTGTCGCCGACAAACAGCACGGCCTTTTTTAGATCGATCAGAAGATGCGCGATGAACACCGGGTTGTAGCTGACATCGCCACCGCGCAAATTGGTGATCCACGCAATGTCGTCGAGTGTTGAAATCCAGTGATGAGTTGCCGCCAAATTTTTCATCTGCTCCCGGACGACCGCGAGCTTGTCCGCGCGTGAGGCCGACGCAAATGGCGCCAGGTGTTCGTACACCGGTTGCGAAGGCAGACCCGCGCGGTCGTCCCACACGTCGTCGAGCAAATCCAGATCGGTACGGAGCTTGATGCCGCGGTCGTCGAGGATTGATTGAAGGGAACGCGCGCTTGCAAGCCCGAAGACTGCGCCGTCGACCGCGACCTCCTGGCCGCGCGGCACGTGGTCAGCGAGCCAGTCGAGGTGGGCGGCGCTTCCGGCGCCGCCGATCTTCATCAACTCGATTCCGGTGCCCGCGAGCTGCGCTTCGGCCTGGCTCCAGTAGCGGCTGTCGGCCCATACACCCGCAAAATCATCGGTGACAACCAACGTACCGGCAGATCCGGTGAAACCGCTCAGCCACTCGCGGCCCTGCCAGCGTTCGGGCAGATATTCCGACAGATGCGGGTCGCTCGAAGGCACAACGATCGCTGCGACGGCGTGCCGCTGCATCGCGCGCCGCAAATTTTCTATGCGGGAACGAACGGCGCCGCGGCGGGCATCAAGAGTGTCCATTGCGAACTCCGCAAATGCGCAAAATCCAAGTGTAGAGCGACGCGCGCTTCATCGCGACATCAGCCGTTGAGACCATCCCGGAAACCGACGGTCCATTGTGCGCAGCAATGCTTCGTGCACGCGCTGCTGAAAGGACGGGTCGGGCCGTGGCGCGGGCACACCTGCCACTCGAAAGATCGGACCGCCATTGTCTGCCGCTGCGAGCGGCGGCGCGCGTAGTGGCACCGCAAACACATCGGTGCGATTAGCGGCATTGCCGCTGTTGGTGCGCACGTAGACCGGAACGAAGACGTTGTTGGCGCTCGTCAGAGCATGGTAGTCGCCGATGAACAATCCGCGCGCAAAAGGCGCGGTTGCCATGTCGAACGTTGGAGTCAATCGATTTTCCTGCCACGTCAAGCCGTCTGCTGAGCGCGCGAAGACAAGCTCGGTCGGCAATGTCGCCGGGTCGGGTGTATTCGAGCGAAAATCGTAATACGTGACTCCGATCGTGCCATTGGCGCGCACGCGCACGCTTGGCGTAAACGCCTGCACTGCGGGAGCCGAATTGATTTGCACAGGCGCGCTCCAGGTCATGCCGCCGTCGATCGATCGGGACATGGCAATGCCATCGCGCGCACCGCCCGAGAAACGAGCGTCCTGCCAGACCGCGAAAAGATGACCATTAGGCGCGACCGCAAACTGCGCCAACCCGGCGCCATCACGGACCGGGGTTGCGGTTTCCGGATCGCTCGCGCCGATCGGAAGCAGATCCGCCACGCGCGTTGCCGCGCTCCAGGTGGCCCCTTTGTCGCCTGAGTGGATGACGTTGAGCGTTGCTGTTACACGTCCGCCCGCACCTTCGTCGAGCTGAGTGAACAAGTTCAGCAAGGTGCCATTGGGTAGAACGCCGATCAGGTTGCCGAGGGTTTGACTGCGCGGGCCGGAGTCAAAGATCGAGCGCGCGCCTTCCCACGTATTTCCGCCATCGGTTGTGCGCGCAAATACTGCCGGACCGCCGCCGCTTGCTGCCAGTCGGTCCCACACTGCGTAAACATAGTTGGCATCGAGCGGATCGGCAGTGATCGTGTTCTTGTCGTTGAAAAACAGAGATCCATCTCTGATCAACGTTGATGGGTTCTGCCATGTCCGCCCGGAATCAATCGAGCGGCTTACAAGCATTGCGTTGACCGACCCCGGCGCGAGTGCTGCGCCTTCAGTGGCCAGTGCCATCTGGAATGCGTTGCCGTTCGGGCTGAACGTGATCCAGGGGTCGGTCGCCCGTTCGTAATTGCCGCCGTTACCCGTGTTGCCGCCCGCGCAGCGCGTGAACGGGGCGGTCGTGCGCGTCCAGGTGGCGCCACCATCGAGCGTTGTCGCCGCTACCACGCCGTTGGAAAGTCCGGTAGACCAACGATCTTGTTGCCATACGGCAACGATGTTCGCTGCGTTGATCGGGTTGACCGCCGCAAAGGGCTCGACTTCGGCGTTCCGATACTCGGTGCCTCCGAGCGACCCGCCCGTGCAGTTGATGGCAAATGGCGTATCACCTGAGATGCGTACTGGCGTATCACTGATCAGTGCCGGAAGCACCATAACGGGCGCGGGAGGAACGGGAGGAATAGCTGGCGGTGGCGGAGCGTCCGAGCCGCCGCCACAGCTTGTCACGCACGCTGCGACCCAGAGCGTCGAAAGGGACCGGCGGTTGACGATCGGCTTTGTCATCTGATCTTTCCGAGCAGGCATTAATCGGTAAGGGTGCATCCTGGCGCGTCGCGGGTCAACCGGAGCGATTAGAGCGGTCATGGGATGCGTAAAGTGTGCGGCCACAATAAATTAGTGAATTCAGCATCATGAATGGTCGATCCAATGGGTTCATGTGGACGCCCGTGAGTTAATCTGCTGTCAGAAAGACGTATGACGATTGCACTCGGTTCTTGTAAATGGCGTCTGAGTTGATCCGTAAGGCAAAGGTACCCACGGTGGCGAGCGCAGACGCGTCCGTCGAGCCGTCGGAGGTTGGCGCTCAATGTGACCAATGCGGTGATGCCCTGGCCGGCCTGCGTGTTGTGCGGCGGCCCGTTGGCGCGTCGATGCGCGCGTTTTGTTGCAATGGCTGTGCATTTATTGCCGAGCAGCTGTTCCTGGCTCAGGCTGGCACGCGCGATCGCGCGCTTTTGAATGCATCGATTGCTGCCGACGCGGAGGCGAGTGCGGCAGCCAGCGACGCGGCGACCGCTGCCGGCTCGCATCTGCAACTTTCAATTCGCGGCATGGTTTGCAGCGCATGCGCGCTGATGATCGAGCAAAGCGTACGCAGCATCGCAGGTGTTTCCAAGGTCGGCGTGGACTTCGCAACACACAGCGCGTACATCGCATTTGATCCGAAGCAAGTCACGCGCGGTGAACTGCAGCGCGCGATTGAGCGTGTGGGTTACGACGCCGGGCGCGTGCAGCGCGACGATGCGCGAATCAACTCACAGGTGCGTCGCGTTGACTTGCTGCGGGTTGTGATCGCATGGCTCGCCGCCACGCAGGTGTTGATGCTGTCACTTCCGCTCTATGTCGCTTCTGCCGGTGCGATATCGCCTGAGATCGAACGGTTGCTTCACGGGGCAGGCTTTGTCCTAACGCTGCCGGCATTGTTATTTTCAGCGCAGCCGCTTTACCGCGCGGCTTGGAGCCAGCTTCGCATGTGGCGCTTCAGTGCGATCGGGCTTGAGCTTCCGGCCGTGGTCTCAATCAGTGTTGCAGTTGCTGCGAGCGCTGTCGGCGCGATCATGGCCCACGGGCCCATTTACTTTGACGCAGTCGCGCTGGTGATTGCGCTGGCTGTCAGTTCGCGCTGGGTGCTTACCGGCGGAGTGTGCAATGCGCGCGCCTACGTCGAGGCGGCGCGCCGTCAGGCGACGATCGCATTGCGATTGGTCGCTTTCCCGTCCTCGCTCGCAACCGAATCGGTCACGGGACAGCAGCTCAAGCCGGGTGCGCGCGTGCTGGTTCCGCCGGGCGAAATGGTGCCGGCCGATGGGGTCGTCGTGCATGGACGCTCGAGTTCCTCACAGGCGTCGTTGACCGGTGAGTCGCTGCCGGTCGAAAAGTCAGCCGGCGCGCCGGTGCTTGCGGGCTCAATCAATCTGGATCAACCGCTCGTTATCGAAGTTGGCCGTAGCGGAACCGAATCGAGCGCACTGGCACTGCAGCGCATGGCCGAGGAGGCCGGACGGGAGCGCCCGCGCATGCGCGAATTGGCGGCGCGTTTTGCTGCTCCTTATCTGTGGCTGATGGCCGCCGCCGTACTGACCACGTTGATGGCGTGGTTGCTGGTGGATCCCACTCGCGCGGTGTCAAGCGCCATCGCGGTGCTGATCGCGGCGTGCCCGTGCGCGCTTCTGTTGGCTACGCCCACCGCAGTTACCGCTGCGCAGTCTGCGCTCGCGCGACGCGGAGTGTTGGTGGCTCGCAGCTGCGCCGTCGAAGCGCTTGCCAATGTTGATCTACTCGCGTGCGACAAGACCGGCACGCTGACCACCGGCGAGCCACGGTTGTTGCGACAACTGCTACTGCGTACGGCGGACCCCGAATACACGCTCGCGGTCGCAGCAGCGATGGAGACGCTGTCGACGCACCCGTACGCGCGTGCATTGATCGGGGCGGTGCAATCATTGGGCAAGTCGCTGCCGCCGCTGACCGACGGACGGGTCGAAGCGTCGGCGGGTATTGAGGCCACTGTCAGCGGGCGCCGCTATCGTCTTGGCAAGCTTGAATTTGCGCTTACAGAAAAACACGCGATACAGCGTGCCGACGTGGCTGCGATCGCCGCACGCGAAGGACTTCACACCGCGAGCACGATCGTGCTCACCGATGTGGATGGGCCGCTGGCGATGTTTGTTTTCGGCGAGCGTCTGCGCGACGACGCCGCATTGTTCATCGATAGCGTTATCGAGCGTGGGGTCGAGCCGGTGCTGCTGTCGGGTGATCGGCGTGCGCCGGTTCATGCGGTTGCGGTAAGCCTCGGCATCGAGCGCGCGCTGGCCCATCAAACCCCGCATAGCAAGAGCGACTGGATCGCCGCGCAGCAACGCGCGGGTCATAAAGTCGCGATGCTGGGCGATGGCATCAACGACGCACCGGCGCTGGCACGCGCCGATGTTTCCATCGCACTGGCCGATGGCTCTCCCACCGCGCAGGCGCGCGCCGACCTGGTGCTTCAATCGTCGCGGCTGGCAGACGTCGAATATGCATTCCGCGTGACCCGCCGGGCGATGCGTCTGGCAAGGCAAAACGTTGGACTCGCGCTCGGGTGCAACCTGAGCTTCATGGGGATGGCGGCGTTAGGAATCACGTCACCGGCGGTAGCGGTAGGCGGCACGTTGGCCAGTGCGCTATTGGTCCTGGCCAACGCAAGCCGGTTGCTGCGGGGACAGGAAGTGCGCGTCAGTACTCTGCGGCGTAACCTGAGCTGGGGCGCAAGAGCCGGCGACGCGCCCGTGTCTTAGCTGCCGCATCGCGTTGTTGATTCGCGCAAGTATCATGGCGCGTAGTCACGAGTTGCGCTCGAAGCCACGAGTGCCACCCACGTTCCCGAAATGAAAAGCGCTGACATTCGCGAGAATTTCCTGAGGTACTTCCAGTCGAACGGTCACACGATCGTGCGGGCCTCGAGTCTTTTGACGTCTTCGGACGACCCGACGCTGCTATTTGTTAACAGCGGCATGGTGCAGTTCAAGGATGTATTCACCGGCCGTGAGAAGCGCCCCTACACGCGGGCAACCACGGCGCAGAAGTCACTGCGGGCGGGCGGCAAGCACAACGATCTGGAAAATGTGGGGTACACCGCCCGCCATCACACGTTTTTTGAAATGCTGGGCAACTTCAGCTTTGGCGACTATTTCAAACGTGACGCGATTCGTTTCGCCTGGCAGCTGCTGACTGAGGTGTACGGGCTGCCTAAGGAAAAGCTGTGGGCCACGGTCTACGTCGACGATGACGAGGCGTACGACCTTTGGACCAACGAAATCGGTGTCCCAGCCGAGCGCTGCGTGCGCATTGGCGACAAACCTGGCCAGCCGAAATATGTTTCCGACAATTTCTGGCAAATGGCCGACACCGGGCCCTGCGGTCCATGCAGCGAGATTTTCTATGACCATGGCAGCGACGTTGAAGGCGGGCCGCCCGGCTCGCCCGATGCCGAAGGCGATCGCTACATCGAAGTCTGGAATCTGGTGTTCATGCAATTCGACCGTGATGTTGCCGGCGTTCTGACGCCGCTACCGCGGCCGTGCGTAGACACCGGAATGGGTCTGGAGCGGCTTGCAGCCGTTTTGCAGCACGTCCATTCGAATTACGACATCGATCTCTTCCAGAATTTGATCAAAGCAGCGGCGCGCGAAACCCAAACGGTCGCTCTCGACAGCAACTCGCTCAAAGTCATCGCCGACCACATTCGAGCGTGTTCATTCCTGATTGCCGATGGTGTGATTCCGGGCAACGAAGGCCGTGGTTATGTGCTGCGTCGGATCATCCGGCGTGCTCTGCGGCATGGGTACCAGCTGGGTCAGACCAAGCCGTTTTTTCATCAACTGGTCAAGGATGTCGTGGCCGAAATGGGCGCGGCGTATCCGGAGCTGATGGAGCAGCAGTCGCGCATCGAATCGGTGCTGAAGCAGGAAGAGGAGCGCTTTGGCGAGACGCTCGAAAACGGCATGAAAATCCTCGATGCTGCACTGGGTCAGATGAAATCCGGCGATGCGCCGATGCTCGATGGCGAGACCGTGTTTCTGCTGTACGACACGTATGGTTTTCCGGTCGACCTGACGGGCGACATCTGTCGTGAGCGCGGCGTTGCGATTGATCACGCCGGCTTTGGTGACGCGATGGAACGGCAGCGCGGGCAGGCGCGCGCCGCGGCGCGATTCAAGACCGGTGGCAGCTACGAGTACGCCGGCGACAAGACGCGCTTCACCGGTTATTCCTCTTTGGTCGAGGATGCAAAAGTGGTCGCGCTCTACCAGGCCGGCACTTCCGTGCAGCGTCTCGATCAGGGCGTGGAAGGAATCGTGGTCCTGAACACGACACCGTTTTATTCAGAGTCCGGTGGGCAGGTCGGTGACGAGGGCGTCCTCGAAGCGATCAACGATGGGCACGTCGTTCGTTTTAACGTTGCCGATACGCAGAAAATTCAGGCCGACGTGTTCGGCCATCACGGCACTCTTG
>JACCYC010000365.1 GCA_013696665.1 Burkholderiaceae bacterium
GTGGCATCCTGCCCAACCTCGTGTCAACGGAGTCGCAAATGACATCGCGTGTTCTGCTCGCCTTGCTCCTTTCAGTGATCGGTTCATTTGCGCATGCGCAATGGGAGTTGCTGCCGGGAACGGCATCGGCCATCGGAGTCGGCGCTCGCGGCGATGCGTGGGTCATCGGCGTCGATCAGGTCGAAGGCGGGCATTCTATTTATCGCTGGGCGGGCAACGACTGGCAGATCGTGCCCGGTGGTGCCGTGCGCATCGACGTCGATCCGCAGGGCAGCCCGTGGGTCGTCAACTCGTTTGGAAATGTTCTTCGGCTGGGCCCCGCGGGCTGGCAGCTGCTGCCTGGGCTGGTGCGCGATATCGGCATCGGCGCCAACGGGGCGGTATGGGCGATCGGAGTGACACCCACCGCGGGCGGCTACATGATCTATCGATGGAATGGGCGCGACTGGGATCTGATACCGGGCGGCGGCGTAGCCATCGATGTGGATCCGCGTGGCAATCCGTGGGTCATTAATGATGCGGGCGATTTGTTCCGCCTCGAGCGCGGCGCGTGGCAGCGTGTGTCAAGACGCGCCGCGGCCGTGACGATTGCCAACGATGGAAACGTGTGGATGCTTGGCCGACAAAATGTTCCGGGCGGATATTCCGTTTTCCGCCAAGGCGAAAACGGGTGGGTCAAGGTCCCGGGTGGAGCCGTTGCCTTATCTGCCGGCCCGACGCCGTGGCTGGTGAATTCAGACGGCCAGATTTATCGCTGGCAACAGCAGCGACAAAACCGGCGCCAGCAAGGCAAGGCGTGGCAGGAGCGCTTCTAGAGCGTGCGCAACCCGCTCACAGCATTGGTCTGTTTCGATAAATTTTCCGGTTGGCGTGATACCTCAGCTGGGTTCTATTTGGGTGCGGTCCGCGCGGCGCGTTGGCGCTCACGTTTTATTGCCGCCTCATCGAGTTCGTCGAAATCCTTGTCGGCGCAACGGTCGACCCAGCCCTGTCGAACCTTGTCCAATGTGCTGCCCTGCTCTTTGAGCGCCGGCAAACGAGCGTTGTAGGCCTCTCCGACTGCGTTGCGTCGCGCCTCATCCTCCTGCAGGGTCTGCTTCGCGGCGGCATCGGCCTGATCAAGTGAAGCGCGCTTGCGCTCAAGCTCTGCGTCCATGCGTGTGACTTGCGCGCGCTGCTCATCAAGAGCAGTTTGTTCTTTGAGTACGTTCTCACGCATTGCCAGCACGCGATCCTGCTCGTCCATGCACGAGCGCAGCTGATCCCGGCTCATCGGTTTTGGCTTGGACTTGCTCTGCTTGACAAGTGACTTCTTTGGCGGCGGATCGGCTGCATACGCAGGCACATGCGCTGTCGACAACAGCAAGCCGATGACAATCATGACGCTGCGCTGACATCCTAGAGTGAAAGACATTCAAAGGCTCCGATACTGAACGCGCCATTTTATGGGTTAGTTGATTACACGTTTTCGGCAGGCGGCATACCGCCCGACGAGGTTTGACGAGGGGTTCTCACGGGGGTACTTTCACTCTCGGCCGGGTTTACTGGAGACACTAATGAAGTTGAGTTCCGAACAACGCGATCAGTTCGAGCGCGACGGGTACTTGTTCTTTCCCGGATTGTTTTCGCGCGAGGAAACGAGCCTGCTGACGGGCGCGGTGCCTGAGCTTTATGCCCGGCGCGAGGTCTTCAATGTTCGCGAGAAGGATTCAGACGCCGTGCGAACCAACTTTGCGGCGCACCTTTATAGCGTGCCTTTCGCCAAGTTGGCGCGCCATCCGAGGATGATCGATCCCGTTCGCGAACTGTTCGATGAAGACGTCTATATGCATCAGTTCAAGATCAACGGCAAGATGGCTTTCGAGGGCGACGTGTGGCAGTGGCACCAGGACTACGGTACGTGGCTAAACGACGACCTGATGCCAACCGAGCGCGCGATGAACGTCGCCATCTTTCTCGACGATGTCAACGAGTACAACGGGCCGCTGATGTTCATTCGGGGCAGTCACAAACGCGGTGTGGTGGACGCCAAGCACGATGTGTCGACGACCAGTTATCCGCTCTGGACTATTGATCACGATCTCGTTCGGCAACTGGTGCAGCGCGCGGGCGGAAAAAATGGCGGCATCGCCTCGCCCAAGGGACCGGCCGGTTCGATGATCCTGTTTCACTCTTGCCTCGTGCACGCGTCCAGCAGCAATCTGTCGCCATGGGACCGTGTCAGCGTTTACCTGAGCCTGTGCACTATCAGCAACCATATTCGCCGTTTCAAGCGCCCGGAGTACATCGCGCATCGCGATTTCTCGCCGATCATGACGCTGCCCGATGATTGTCTGGTCAAGGATTACGCAGTAGATTTGCCCTGGAAAGACGGCATGCCGCAAAGTGCGCTGCGAACTTCGACCGAAGAGCTCAAGGTTGCCGCCTGACACTGCAGCATTTAATTGCACGCCGCCTCGCTTCGAGCCTGTAGTAGCGCGTTGGCCTTCAGTTTGACCCCGGCGCTAATCCCCTGACGGTGCCAACCTACAGCGAACTGCATCCCGCTCCGATTGGCTCGACCATTGCGCTGCTGGCGCGTCGCATTCGCGAGCGCTTCCCCGGCTCCGGATTGAGCCAGGTGGCGTCCGAGCTGGTGCAGGTAGCCGAACGAAATCAGGTCGCAATCGAACATCTGCGGCGCCCGCTGTGGTGGGTGCGTGCGCTGACCGCGCTGACAATCATCGTGCTGATCGCTCTTGTGCTGTGGGCCGTAACAGAGCTCAGAAGCGTCGTTAGGGGCGGATCGGTGACGATCGCTGAAGTTTTGCAGAGCATTGACGCGGCGACCAGCGAACTCATCTTCTTGTCGCTGGCGGTGCTTTTCCTGGTCTCGCTGGAAACGCGTTTGAAGCGGCGCACCGCGTTGCGCATGTTGCACCGGCTGCGCAGCATCGCGCACGTTGTTGATATGCATCAACTGACCAAGGACCCGGAGCATGTTCTGAGCAGCGTGCCCGCAACGGCGTCGTCTCCGAAGCGCACCCTGACGCGGGACCAGTTGCCGCGCTACCTGGACTATTGCTCCGAATTGCTCGCGCTGACGAGCAAGCTTGCAGCGTTGCACGCGCAGCACCTGTACGACCCGGTGGTACTCGCGTCGGTGAACGATATCGAGGCGTTAACGGCCGATCTTTCGCGCAAGATCTGGCAGAAGATCAGCATCCTGGCAGCGGCGAAACCCGATCATCAGCCGGCTATGGCTTCAGAGCTCGATAAAGAAACGGCAGGCTGATGTCCATTCGATAGTCGACGTCCGAATGGTCGTCGTCGAATTCCTCGTATCGATGCGCGACACCCGCGCCGGACAAGCGCTGCGACAGGAGGCGTGTGCCGTAGTGAATGTGAAACTGGTCGCGCCAGCCGCAATCGATATAAATCCCGGCCAGCGACTTCAGATTGCGTGCGTAGCGGTCAACCATGTTGATCGGATCGTTCGCCAGCCATCGCTGCCAGCGCTTTTCAATGCGTTCGCCTGTTTCGAGGTTGCACGGCAAACGAAATCCCAGGGATGTCGAGGGGTCCGGGTCGTAGCTCGCCGCCATGCACAGGTTCATCATGCAATGCACTTCAGCAGAAGTCACTTTCTGCTTTGCCCATACGTGCTTTAGAAATCGTTTGACGCGGCCGTCGTCAATGCCTTGCGCGAGCTCGGCTGCCAAAGCTTCGCGCGCGGCGTCATAGCGGCCAGCAGCGCGTTTTTTAGCGCGATGTTTTCCAAGTTCATTCAGGGTGTTGGGCCAGTCGTGCCAGTAGACGAAGTCGAAATACGAATCACCCGAGTGGTCCGCGATGGCGCCCCAGTGCGACGCGTACTTCATGCCATGAATGATCGCGCCGTATCCACCCGATGATTTTCCGAAGCACCCGCGGTGCTCGCGTGACGCGAGCGTGCGGAACTCGCGATCGACGAACGGAATGATTTCCTGCAGCAGGTAATCAGCGTAGCGACCTACAGCGGTTGAATTGATGTACTGGTTACCACCGAGCGCCGTGAAGCAATCGGGCATCACCACGATTGCAGGCCCCATTTTTTCCCGATGAATCAGGCGCTCCATGCGCTCGGGTAAGTTGTACGAAAACGCCTTCCAGCCGGTGTGCGAAAGTCCGGAACCCGTGAAGCCGACCAGGTCGTATAGCGCGGGGAAGCGCGTCTGGCTGGTTTTTTTTCGACCCACCCCGGCCGCCTGATCGTATTGCGGTGGCAGCCAGACGGCGAGTTTGCGCACGTGCGGGTCGCCCCACGGGTTGCCGCGCAGTACGCGCGAATCGTGTTCGACGACGACCAAAGTGCCCATTTTCGCAGTAGACCGCTTGATTGCCATCATTGACCTCGATTGAACGGACCGTGTCGATTATCACGCGGGCATGGATCGCGGCGAAGCTTCCGACATCGGGTGCGGCGAGCGCACCTGTGCATACTTCGCCTTTATCAATTTCTTTTCGGAACCATGGACGCCATCAAACTATTGATCGATCAACACCGTCAGCTGGAAAGCCAGATGAAGATGACGGTGCAGGCCCAGCAACCCAAGGCACGCGCGTCGGCATTGGCGCGTGTCGGCGACGACCTGACGAAGCACGTGACTTCCGAGGAAGAGGTCTTCTATCCGGCAGTAAAGGCCGCGAGCACCGAAGACGTCTTGCTCGAATCGCTCGAAGAACACCTGTCACTCAAGCGTCTGCTCGCCGACCTGCTGACCCTTGATCCGGCCGCCGAGACGTGGGAGCCGAAATTCAAGGTCCTGAAGGAGCAGACCGAACACCATCACAAGGAAGAAGAAGAGAATCTTTTTCCGAAGGTGCGCAAGATGATGGATGCAGCGCGGCTCGAGGCCCTGGGCCAGGAAATGCTCGCGCTTCAGCAGCGTTTGCAACAATCGGGCGCACCGCGCGACGCAGTCGTCGAACAGACGAGCGAGGCTGCGCCGTTGAAATAGCTGCGTGTGTGACGCCCGCGCTACCAATCGAGCGACATCAGCACCCGCACCATGTTCTTTCCACAGAGTTCTGGCACTTGCAGCCTTGAGCTCCAGCGGTAGGCATCGACCTCTGGCAATTCGCGCCCGCCGTAGCGTGGCGTGTAGTGCGTCGAGCAGCTGCATGCATTGATGTCGAGTGTGGGTTCGGGAGGGTCGAGCGCAAATAGATGCAGATCCTTGCGCGGCAAATATTTGTGCAGCCCCAGGTCCAGCAACTGGTCATCGCGCAATGCAATACCCGCTTCTTCGCGCAGTTCGCGAAGCGCCGCGGCGATACTGGTCTCGCCCGCATCGCGTACGCCTTTTGGAATGTCCCAGTAGTTGCTTCCGGTTGCATGGCCGAGCAGTAACTCACCGACGGCTCGCCGCACGATGACGCCACAGCTCACGCTCTTTGGCATGTCGGCAAAAGTAGGAATAGCATTTGCATCCAGCGCATTCTGATCTCAACTCGCGGCCCATGCATCTTCACTCAAGACACAGCTCGGCATCGCCGTTCGCTTTCCGCTCGCTCCTTGTGACGGCTACCGCGCTCGTTGCGGGTTGGTCTGCGTTGCAGGCATTCAGGCTGATGCATTCGAAGCACCATCGCAATCGCACCGCTGCTTTTTCTAATTTCGAAGTGGATGCGGCGCGCCGGTTTTTGATTGTCGGAGACAGCACTGGAATCGGTGTTGGCTGCGTCGACTCTCGGTCGACCGTGCCGGGTCGCCTCGCCGCTGCGTTTCCCGGAACCGAGATCGTCAATCAGTCCGTCGATGGCGCTGATTCAGCCGATGTTGCGCAGCAGATTGCCGCGAGCGAAGGTCGCTTTGATCTGGTTTTGATTTTTGCCGGCACACACGACGTTATCCGTCTGTCGCGTTACGAAGCCGTGGCCGAAGCGGCTGATCGCGCTCTGACAATGGCGGGCGAAAGGGCAAATCATGTGGCGGTGATTCCGCCTGCCGATCTTGGGACCGCTCCATTGTGGGTGTGGCCGTTGGACGCCGTGTATTCGCGGCGGGCCGAGCACGTTAGCCGCGCGTGGCAAGTCGCAACAGCCAAGCGCAAGAACGTACATCTGGTCGACCTGCGGTTAGCGCGCGAGCGGGATCCGTTCCGCATCAAGCCACGGCGTTACTACTCCCCCGATGGACTTCATCCGAGTGCGGACGGCTACGCGCTGTGGTTCGCCCAAATCACGCGACAGGTCCCATTTTTCACCGAATTGAGTCGGCAGCCGTTGCGGGTCTAGGAGGGCTTCAGATGCACAAGAGCAAGTTGGTTACGGCCGTTATCGATTGCCAGGGGGATGATCTCGCGGGGGCAGCGCGCTTTTGGTCTGCAGCTTTGGGCCGCACGGTTGCGGCGTCCGACAATCCGGCAAAGGACAAGTACGTGACGCTTGGCAGCGGAAAAGAGGAATTGATTGTCCTGTTGCAGAAGGTGCCACATCCCAGCCGTGTGCATCTCGACATCGAGTCGGACGACGTTGAGCAAGAGGTGAAGCGGCTTGAAGCCCTGGGCGCCGAGCGGGTCGAGCAGATCAAGACGTGGTGGGTAATGGAAGCGCCGACCGGCCACCGATTTTGCGTCGTCAAACCTCAGCGCGATGGCACCGTACCCGACGACGCCAATGACTGGAGCTGAACGGTCGCTTGTTGACGCGACTTAGCGCTTGCTGCAGCAAGCACGCCATCCCGCGAGTCCTGAACGCCGAGGGCGCTGCGCGAATTCGGGTGGACGCGCGGCAGCGCCAATGACATATTCGGTGCTCTCGCTTTCCGCATTTTTATAGCGCCAATTCCTGCGAACATGCCTTTGCTTCCAGACGCTGACGATGACCATGCATCAGCGCTGCTGACGGCGATCGTTTCGTCGTCGGACGACGCCATTATCAGCAAGACGCTTGAAGGCGTCATCACGTCGTGGAACGATGGCGCCGAGCGCATCTTCGGCTACACCAGCGAC
>JACCYC010000369.1 GCA_013696665.1 Burkholderiaceae bacterium
TGGCGGAATTTTTCGCTTGGTTCGAAGCTGCGCTGGGGCACGAGACGATTACCGAGATGACGGTCGGCCAGAAGGTCATCGAGGCACGCGAGCGCCGGCCCGGATATGTGTGTCCGAGCTTTCACCCAATCGCAGGTTTCAATGCCAACGGCGCGCTTCCGCACTATCGGGCCACCGAAGAGTCACACGCCCCGATCTGTACGCCAGGGATGGCTGGCCAGGGATTGTTGCTGATTGATTCAGGCGGTCAATACGAATACGGCACGACCGATATCACGCGCGTGGTGCCTATCGGCGAAACAACTGCAGAGCAACGGCGCGACTACACATTGGTGCTCAAAGGAATGATCGCGCTATCGATGGCGAAGTTTCCGCGCGGCACGCGAAGCCCAATGCTCGATACGATTGCTCGCGCCCCGATCTGGGCGGCTGGCGTTGACTTCGGCCACGGCACCGGCCACGGCGTCGGATATTTTCTGAATGTTCACGAGGGCCCGCACGGAATCACGCCGCATCTTCCGCCCGAGCCGCAGACGGCAATGGAACCCGGGATGGTGACCTCCAATGAACCCGGCATCTACCGGCCAGGTCGATGGGGCATTCGAATCGAAAATCTTGTGGTCAACCGTCCCGCCATTTTGAACGAGCCGAGCGAATTCGGAGAGTTCCTCGAATTCGAAACACTGACGTTGTCACCCATCGACACGCGGGTGATCGATCGTGCGCTGATGTGCGACGACGAAGTCAGATGGTTAAACGATTATCACGCCGAGGTGCGCCGCCGCGTGGCGCCGCTGGTCAGCGGCGAGGCAGCGGCCTGGCTTCAGCTGCGTACTGCTGCCATCTAGCGCCACCTGCGTAGCGTTGCAAGCTGCCTCGCGTCCGGCTCGTCGCTACAATTACCCGTCTTTCCGCAGGCGCGTTGGCAGCATCGATGGATAACCAGACCGCCGACGGCGGCAAGAGTGGGCGCAAAGGCAAAACGGCGGTGGGCAAGCCCGCCGGCCAGGTCACTAACTTTATTCGCAACATCATCACCGACGATCTTGCGCGCGGAACGTACCAGCCGCGCAGGTGGGCTGGGCAACCGGGCCCCTACGACCTACACGCGCACGCAGCCGACGACCCAGCCAAAATTCGCACGCGGTTCCCGCCAGAGCCGAATGGTTATCTGCATATCGGTCATGCCAAATCGATCTGCCTGAACTTTGGTCTGGCGCGCGACTTCGACGGGCGCTGCCACATGCGATTCGACGACACCAACCCGGTCAAGGAGGACCAAGAGTTCGTCGATTCGATCCTTGAAACCGTGCGCTGGATCGGTTTTGACTGGACGCACGGCAATGAATCGAATCTCTACCACGCGAGCGATTACTTCGAGGAAATGTATCGCTTCGCCGAGTATTTGATTGAAACCGGGTATGCGTATGTCGATCAACAGAGCGCCGAGGAAATTCGCGCGGCGCGCGGCACGTTGACGGAGGTCGGCACCTATTCGCCCTATCGCGACCGGCCAACCTCCGATTCACTCAGGCTCTTCAGAGAAATGCGGGCGGGTCAGCACGCAGAAGGCAGCATGGTGCTGCGCGCGAAGATCGACATGGCCTCACCCAACATCAACATGCGCGATCCGGTGATCTACCGCATTCGTTTTGCCGAGCACCATATGACGGGCACCCAGTGGGTTGTGTATCCGCTGTATGCGTATGCACATCCGATCGAAGATGCGCTGGAGAACATCACGCATTCGATCTGCACGCTCGAATTCGAGGATCAGCGCCCGTGGTACGACTGGCTGCTTGAACGCATCGTTCCGCTGCTCAGAACTCCACAGTACGAAGCGGCAAAGCGGATGTTGGACGAAATCTATGAAGCTGGCGCCGATTCGCGCCGCGAGTTCGCCCTGGTGTGCAGCCTCCATCGTGACAAGCTCGGCGCCAGCCGCTACGAGCGCCGCGTAGACGCAATGTTTGCCTCCTGGAGTTCGAACTCGAATCTCGCCGAGGGTTTGGCAAACGAAGACGCCGACGAGTTTTTCAAACTCCTGCGGGAGCAGACCCAACGTTTCACGCCGTTGCTGCAAGCCGCGCTGGGCACCCGCAAGCCCAATCCATTTTTACTGCCACATCAGCACGAGTTCAATCGGCTCGCGGTGACTTACGTCGTCACCAGCAAACGCAAGCTGTTCCAGCTGGTCGACGAAAAGCTGGTCGACGGCTGGGATGACCCACGCATGCCCACAATTGTCGGGCTGCGTCGACGTGGCTATACGCCGCAGAGCCTGCAACTGTTCATGGACCGCACCGGCATCAGCAAATCAACGCAATGGATTGACTACGCCCTACTCGAGCAGGCTCTGCGCGATGATCTCGAGCCAACGGTGGCTCGGGCCACAGCAGTGCTGAGGCCGATCAAGCTAGTGCTCGACAACTTTCCGGCGGACCTGACCGAGGCAACCGAAGCACCGGTGCATCCGCACAAGCCAGAGCTTGGCACTCGTACGTTGCGCCTGGCACGCGAACTATGGATCGAGGCTGATGACTTCATGGAGAATGCGCCGGCCGATTACTACCGGTTGGCTCTGGGCCCAGGCGGGTCCGCCGGGCAGCCAGTTCGGCTGCGGTACGGCTACGTGATTCGCGCTCATAGCGTTGTAAAAAACGACGCCGGCGCGATCACCGAAGTGCACGCCGAA
>JACCYC010000382.1 GCA_013696665.1 Burkholderiaceae bacterium
AGCGCGACGGCCAGCCGGCACATGGCCGCTGCGGCCAATCCGCTCGCGACCGAAGCGGGGCTGGAGATTCTGCGCGCCGGTGGCAGCGCGGTCGATGCCGCCGTTGCGATTCAGATGGTGCTGACGCTGGTCGAGCCCCAAAGCTCCGGAGTGGGTGGCGGCGCGTTCATGATGCATTGGGACGGGCGCAGCGTCATCGCTTACGACGGGCGCGAGACAGCGCCGATGGCGGCAGACGAAAAATTGTTTCTGTTGCCCGATGGCAAGGCGATGCCGTTTTACGACGCGGTTGTTGGTGGCCGATCGGTTGGGACCCCAGGCACCGTGCGCATGCTCGAGACGGCTCATAGGCGTTACGGCAAGCTGCCCTGGGCCCGCCTGTTGGAGCCCGCGATTCGCCTCGCCGAAAACGGTTTCGCCATGTCGCCGCGGCTCAACATGCTGCTGACGGCGGAGAAGTATTTAAAGAGCGATCCGGCAGCGGCTGCGTATTTCTACAACGCCGACGGCTCTGCAAAAGCGGTCGGCACGTCGATGCGCAACCCAGCGCTCGCTACAACGCTGCGCGCGTTGGCGGCCAATCCTAACGCGATGTATGTGGGCGATATTCCTGCTGAGATCGTCAAGGCCGTGCGTGCGCACTCGAACGCGGGTGCGCTAGCCGTCACCGATTTCTCGGCGTACCAGGTCAAGCAACGCGAGCCTATTTGCAGCGACTACCGGCAATGGAGAGTCTGCGGGTTCCCGCCGCCGTCTTCTGGCGGGATCGCAGTGGCGCAGATGCTAGGCATTTTTTCAGCCAGAAACATCGGGGTTGTGCCGCCGACGCGCGACGATGGAAAGCTGAAGCCGCAAGCCGAAGCGGTGCATTTGTTTTCCGAGGCGGGTCGGCTCGCCTTTGCTGATCGCGGTTTGTATGTGGCGGACAGTGATTTCGTCAGCGTCAACGTCGCCGGCCTGCTTGATCCCAGCTACTTGAAACAGCGCGCCGCGTTGATCGGCGACAAAAGCATGGGCACGGCTAAACCCGGCGTGCCGCCCGGAACCAAAACAAGCGCCGCTTCGGATCCATCGCCTGACAAGGCAGCAACTTCGCACATTTCAGTGGTCGACAGCTTTGGCAATGCGATTTCAATGACGACCACGATCGAAGATGTATTCGGATCGCGTGTGATGGTGCGCGGTTTTCTTCTGAACAACGAGCTGACCGATTTCTCGCTGGCGCCGAGCGCCGATGGCGTGCCGATCGCCAACCGGGTGCAACCGGGCAAGCGACCCCGCAGCTCGATGGCGCCGGTATTGGTGTTCGATCGCGCCAGCGGGCAGCTGGTCGCGACGATGGGTTCACCCGGAGGCTCACAGATCATTGGGTACGTCACCAAGACGCTGGTTGGCGTGCTCGATTGGAATCTTGACGTGCAGCAGGCGATCTCTCTGCCGAACTTCGGTTCGCGCAATGGCCCGACCGAGCTTGAGCGGGGTCAGTTCACGCAGCCTATCGTTGAAGCGCTCAAAGCACGCGGACATGACGTGCGCGAGATCGATATGGGAAGTGGCCTGCAGGGAATCGTGCGCGTGAAACTGCCGAACGGGTCTCTTGGCTGGTCGGGAGGCGCCGACCCGCGGCGTGAAGGTGTGGCGCTCGGGGACTGAGTGCGAAACGTCCGCGGTAGACTTCCATTTTGTGCGCAGGCAGGAAAATCATGACCATCAAAGTTGGAGACAAGCTGCCGGAAGGCGAACTGCAGGAGTTCGTCGAGACCGCAACAGAAGGCTGCTCGCTCGGGCCGAATACGTTCAAAGTCCAGGAACTGACGAAGGGCAAAAAAATCGTGATCTTCGGCCTGCCCGGCGCCTACACGCCAACCTGTTCTGCGAAGCACGTGCCGGGTTATGTGGAGCAGTTTGGCGCGTTGAAATCAAAGGGCATCGATGAGGTGTGGTGCCTGTCGGTCAATGATCCGTTCGTGATGGGAGCGTGGGGGCGCGACCAGAAAACCGGCGGCAAGGTTCGAATGATGGCCGATGGGTCGGCCGCGTATACCAAGAAGCTTGGACTCGAGTTCGACCTCAGCGCGCGCGGAATGGGAATGCGTGCGCAGCGCTTCTCGATGCTGGTTGACGATGGCGTCGTCAAATCATTGAACATCGAGAGCGCCGGAAAATTTGAAGTCAGCGGTGCCGATACCATTTTGAAGCAGATGAACTGATCGACCTCAAACGCGGGAGGACAGATGAAAACGCTGGAAGAGCAGATGTCGGTCTATCTTCAATACCATCGAAATCCCCGCAACCGGCTCACGCATTTCGTGGGCGTTCCGTTGATCATGTTTTCGTTGTTCGTCCTGCTTGCTCTGCTGCGCGTCGAAGTCGCAGGCTTTTCGATCTCTGCCGCAACCGTGCTTGCAGTGCTTGTACTGATCTACTACTTCAGACTCGACGCAGTCCTCGCGGCGGCGATGACTCTGTTCGTTGCCGTCCTGCTGCTCGCCGCACACGCGGTCGCGACCGAGGGCGTGCGGCCGGCGCTGCTGGTCTTTGCCGCATCATTCATTGGCGGCTGGATCTTGCAGCTGATCGGGCACGTCTTCGAAGGCAAGAAACCGGCTTTTATGCACAATTTTTTTCAGGTGTTCATCGCGCCAATCTTCCTGATGGCTGAGGTGTTCTTCGCGTTTGGATACAAGCGAGAGGTCGCCGAGCGGATGGAAAATCTCGCTTCCCGCTCGTAAAACATGCTAGCCGCGACGCACGCGGAAATCGATTGACCGGAAGCCCAGCATCAGCAACGCAACGAAGTAGCCCAGCGCCGCTACGCCGATTACCGCGGTTAACAACCCAGCGCGCTGCCACGGAGCATCCTGCATCGCGGTCCAGTTAAGCGACCGCTGCGCTCCCCACAGGACAGCAGCAAGGACCATCAGCGCCACTGCCAGGCGCAATATGAATTTTCCCCAACCTGCAGCCGGGTGATACAGGTTCTTTCGTTTGAGGCCAACAAACAGCGCGAGTGCATTGGCGCACGCACCCAGCCCCACCGACAGCGCAAGCCCAGCGTGCGCAAACAGCGGTACTAGCGCGAGATTCGCGACCTGCGTTGCAATCAGAACCACGATCGCAATCTTGACCGGGGTCCGAATGTCCTTGTGCGCGTAAAACCCCGGCGCAAGAATTTTTACTGCAATCAATCCAAGCAGGCCCACTGCGTAGCCGATCACCGCCAGCGATGTCTGGCGGACGTCCGCAGCAGTGAACTCACGGCCTTGAAACAACACGGACACGATGCCTTCAGCGGCGAAGCCAAGGCCCACCGCGGCGGGTAACGCCAGCAGGAACACCAGGCGCAGCCCCCAATCGAGCAAATGCGAATACTCGGTTGCACGCTGTTCGGCGAATGCGGCCGACAGGCTCGGCAGCAGCACAGTTCCAAGGGCAACGCCAAGCAGCGCGGTTGGAAACTCCATCAGCCGGTCGGCAAAGGCCAGCCAGGTCACGCTGCCCGTCGCCAGATGCGACGCGATGTTCGTGTTGATGATTATGCTGATCTGAGCGACCGAAACCGCAAATAGGGCCGGGACCATAAGGCGCCCCACCCGCCGCACGTCGGGATCGCGAAACGCCGTCAGCGGAGACGACCCCGTGAGCCTCACGCCGATTCGGTGTAGCGCCGCGACCTGCATCGCGAGCTGCAGCGCCCCGCCGATCACGACCGCAAACGCGAGGGCCATGATGGGTTGTTCCAGCCGCGGTGCCAGCCAAATTGCGCAAGCGATGAATGAAACGTTCAACAACACCGGAGTAAACGCCGGCACTGCGAATCGCCGGTACGTGTTCAGAACCCCCGCGGCCAACGCCACCAGCGACATGAAGAGGATGTAGGGAAACATCCATCGCGTCATCAGCGTCGCTAGGCTAAACGCGTCGGGGTTACGCGCCAGCCCAGAGGCGATCACCCACACCAGGACCGGCGCCGCAATCACACCCAATACCGAAACGCCAATCAACACGCAAAAGAGCGCGGTTGCAATGCGGTTGATGAACACGCTGGCTTGCGCCTCATCCTGATGCCCGCGCACGTCGGCAAGCATCGGGACGAATGCCTGCTGAAAGGCCCCCTCGGCGAACATTCGCCGCAGCAGGTTGGGAATCCGGAACGCGACGTTAAAGGCGTCGGTGGCGGCGCTAACCCCGAAGATGCGCGCTATCAGCATCTCGCGCGCGAGACCCGTGATACGGGAAATGAGGGTCAGACCGCTAACGGTGGCAAGGGCTCGGAGCAAGCTGTCGATGGGTTACGAAGGTTTAGTCACGGGCGGGCTGATTTGCTATAGTGCGCGGCCCTTGAAATCTTAGTTTCCGCAGCGCACGCTAGGCGGTTGCTTCGCTGGACACGAATCTTATGGCTAATAGCAAACAAGCCCGCCACCGGGCCCGACAATCGACGGTTCGCAACGCCCATAACTCGGCGCAGCGCTCGCGTTTGCGCACGGCGATCAAGTCGGTGCGCAAGGCAATCGAGGCAGGCGACAAAAACGCTGCGATGGAAACGCTGAGCCGCGCGACCGGTGTGATCGATTCGATCGCCGATAAAAAGGTCGTTCACAAGAACACCGCGTCCCGCAACAAGAGCCGACTGGCTGCCGCCATCAAATCGATGGGGTAGGTTGAAGGCGGGGATCACTCCCTGACCCTGGCCGCCATTGTTTGCGTCTAAGCGGCGTATGGCTACTAATCGTTGTGAGTGCACGTCTGACCGCGTAGCGTCGCGTATGGACGCACTCTGACCATGGCCAAGCCATCATCCAAAGTGCTCGTTATCAACGACGAGCCACTGATCCTGCGGGACTTTCTCAAAGGGCTCAACGCTGCGGCGCGTTCGCTCGATAACCCGTTCGGGATTTCGTTCATCGGGGCGCTAACTGCCAAGGAAGGGCTGGCACTGATCGAGCGCGACGGCGATATTCAGACCGCCATTGTCGACGACAAGCTGTACGCCGTGTCGGACGGGCGCACGAACGGCAAAACCCACCGCAAGAACGACTCCAGGCGCAATCTGCAGGTGTCGGCATTGAAGCTCGTGCAGAGAATCACCTCGCTGCGTCCCGAGCTCGATATCTACATCCTGATTGAGAAGGAAAAGGAAGACCAGGTGGTCGACGCGCTCTTCACCGAAGCGGTCGACGGCTACTTTTATCGGGAGGAGCGTGACTATCGCGGCATGTATCGCATCCTGAACGCGCAGATTGCCGAGCGCGCACGTACCCCTTTTTACGACGCGCTGAAAGCCTATGTGATGGCGGCGAAGGATGCGTGGCACACGCCGGGCCATTCAAGCGGCGATTCGATGCGTGGAAGTGCGTGGGCCAACGAGTTCTACGACTTCATGGGCGAGCATGTGTTCGACGCCGATCTATCGGTCTCTGTCAAAGCGCTCGACTCGCTGATGGAGCCAACCGGTGTGATTGCCGAAGCGCAGCAGATGGCGGCTCGGGCATTTGGAGCGCGCCGGACTTTCTTTGCGACCAATGGCACGTCGACCGCGAACAAGGTGATTTTGCAAACCATGATCGCACCCGGCGAAACGCTGCTGCTCGATCGTAACTGTCACAAGTCGGTGCATCACGGGGTCGTGTTGTCGGGCGCACAGCCGATCTACATGGACTCGTCAGTCAATCGCAAGTACGGGGTCTTCGGGACGGTGCCGAAGAAAACCATTCTGAAGGCAATTGACGAACATCCCGAAGCACAGCTGCTGGTTCTGACCTCCTGCACCTACGACGGCCTGCGCTACGACCTGAAACCGATCGTCGAGGCGGCGCACGCGCGTGGTATCAAGGTCTTGATCGACGAAGCGTGGTTTGCGCACGCGCGCTTTCATCCGGCGCTGCGCCCGACCGCGCTCGAGTCCGGCGCCGATTACGTCACACAGTCGGCTCACAAGACGCTGTCGGCGCTGTCACAGGCGGCCTATATCCACGTCAACGATCCGACTTTCAACGAGCATATTTTTCGCGAAAATTTCAACATGCATACATCGACCAGCCCGATGTACAGCATGATCGCGAGTCTCGATGTCAGCCGCAAGCAGGCGGTGCTCGAAGGCTACAAGTTGCTGCAGCGGACGCTGATGCTGGCCGACGAGTTGCGCGAGCAGATCAATTCGACTGGCGTGTTCCGCGTGCTTGAGCTCGATGACCTGCTGCCCGATGAAGTCAAGCACGATGGCATTCGACTCGACCCAACCAAGATAACCGTCGATGTCGCATCGTGCGGCATGACGGTCGACGATTTGCAGAACGAGCTTTTTACGCGCTTCAACATCACGGTGGAGAAGTCAACGTTCAACACGTTAACGCTGCTGTTGACGATCGGCACTACGCGATCGAAGTGTTCGCGCCTCTACGACGCGCTCATGCGGATCGCACGCGAGAAGCGCGCGCCGCGCCGGCTGTACCGGACGCCGGATCTACCCCCGTTCACCGAACTCGTATTCCTGCCCCGCGATGCGTATTACACGACCGGCGAGCTGGTTCCGTTGCTCGACGACAACGATCAGGTCAATCCACTGCTCGCCGGCCGCATCAGCTGCGACCAGATCGTCCCGTACCCGCCGGGTATCCCCGTGCTCGTGCC